>JAUNIV010000006.1 GCA_030523385.1 Bacteroidales bacterium
TGATGCGTCCGTCCGAAATATCAAACAGTCCGGAGGTCATCCGCCGTTTGGGTGTCATCTCTATCAACACCGCCATCGAAGCCGACATCTACGGCAATGTGAACTCCACACACATCGGTGGAACAAAGATGATGAACGGCATAGGCGGTTCGGGCGACTTCACGCGAAATGCTTACATCTCCATCTTCACCTGCCCGTCTGTGGCCAAAGAAGGCAAGATCAGTGCCATCGTGCCGATGGTGTCGCACGCCGACCACAGCGAGCACGACGTGAACATCGTCGTGACCGAACAGGGTGTGGCCGACTTGCGCGGCAAGAGTCCGGTGGAACGTTCGCACGCCATCATAGAGAACTGCGCCCATCCGGATTACAAGAACTTGTTGTGGGATTACGTGAAGATGGCCTCCAAAGGTCAGACCCCGCACTGCATTTCGGCCGCATTGGGCATGCACGACACGCTGGCAAAGAAAGGCGACATGCGTCTGACGGACTGGTCGGAATATAAATAACACGAACTAAGACGGTATGATATTTATTTTTCAAGGCGTCAAATCTATTTTTTGACCGTATCAAAATTATTTTTTAAAGGAGCAAAAAAATTTTTTAAGGCGTCAAATCTGAGGTTTCATACCGTCATAATTCTGAATAAAAAGACAACCTATTGATTCATCATTGCGTATGCAGAATCAATAGGTTGTTTTTTTGCCTGCTGGCGTTATTGCTATGAAGAATTTTATTTTTTGCGGCGGTATTTCTGATTCCTATCTTTAGGATTCTCAGGAATGGTACGTTCCAATACTCCAATCTCTATCAAAGATGTTATATACTTTTGGCGGTTCTTTGATTGATTGGATACCCCCAATCTGTCCATAATCTCTTGTGCAGTGCGTGGTACAGAGCAAAAGTTGCGAATATCTTCCTCTTTCTTGGTTAGTTTCCGAGTAACTAAGTTTAACTGTTCTTGGTTACTTTGAGACGTTTCTTGATTACTTTCTTGGTTACTTCGAGGCACTTCTTGGTTATTTTTTTCTTCTGATTGGGCTATTTTACGGGGAATAGTAATCAAGAATTCGTTAGCGAAATGCGTAATTTCTTTGTCTGCAATTCCATTTGAGAATATAACATCGGGAGCGTATTCAAGCGCACGACGTACACCACTTCCTGCTCCAGTATAGGGCAACAAGTAGTTGGCGTTCGTAAACAAGAACATATTGCGGGGCATTGACGTACCGTTCTTAATATCTTCAACAGTCAATCCATTGGGTAAGCCTCCTGGACTATGAATCTCCACACGATTGTCAAATATAAAAATCCGAATCGGTGCTTTGATATTCAGCGAGCGGTGAACAAGCGCATTAACCACATACTCAATAAGGCTTTCGTATGGAATCTCCAGTTCCCCGATAGAATTGAAATCCTTTTCTACCTGCACTTTACGGAGATTGCGGGTAAAGAAATTCATAATTGTACGGAACTGATGGAGTAGATTACCCTCGATTTCCATATCGTGCATCTTGTCGCGGAATTGGGTGCCACCTACAGAATTGCCAATATAGCTGATACACTTTGCTGTCATGACAGGCAGCCAACGCTGAGTATATTTGCCGAATAACAGCATAGCAGCAACAGTCATTTTACCATCAGGACGGATGAAGCGAAGATTTCTGAGCAACTTCTCGATGGTCGTTCCTTTTATAACAAACTCAGCCATTGCGTCAAGCGAATAATCTTTCATATTCAGCTCATCAATATTCTTTCCCTTGAATACTGGTGCAAAACGGCTTATCAGATAGATCTTGATAGTATCCGAATCCAAATCATCAATAGTCGCATTAGGTACAGCTGCTTCATCAGGAGCAAAACTACCGCACTCGCTCATCATCTCTGCAAGTTCCGAATTGTCAAACACCTTACGTTTGTCAGCACCATTCTTTACCCATATAATTCCCTTGTTGTCATGATAGGGCTTATTCTTACCTTCTGGAATAGTGGCTACAACAACCGCACCTCCAGCAGTAGGCACATTATCCACATCAATCAGCACATTAGGTATCACATTCTCCGATGCGATGCTCGTCAGCAAATTGGTAGTCTCCTGCAATTCCTTATATGAAAGAGCATTAATAGCTCCCGACTTGTCATTGATACCGATGACAAGTCTTCCACCGCGTGTGTTGCTGAATGCCACCATCTCACAGCCGATATCATAGCGGTCTGTCGCCCGTTCCTTAAATTGTACTTGTCCAGCTTCTGCCAAGTCACGCATTTGAAGTAATTCTTGTTCTGTCATAATCAAAAAGACGTTAGATAGACTTTTGAGATTTTATTTTAATACAAAAGTAATCAATTTACAGAGATATCATCATATCCCCCAAATCTATATTTCAACTCACCTTTGGGAAATAGGCAAAGGAAAAAGGAAAGGAATGTATCAGCATGTAGATTCCCTAAAACAGGTTTCCGCATCCAATATCACGGTTTCATCTGCCTTTTCAGGACATTCCAACTTTTCTACAATCAACCGGACAGCTTCCTCAGCCATCTTCTTTACCGGCTGCTCCACAGCTGTGACAGAAGGATGTACCAACATGCATAAGTCTGTGCCCGAAATGCAAGAGATTGCCACCTGGTTCGGTATATCAAGGTGATTCCTTTGCAAACAACTTTTAGCACCTAAGGCTGTCATTTCCGTGAAACAGAATACGGCATCAAAATTAGTTCCCTGTTTCAGCAACTGTTCTATCGCCTTTTCTCCTCCGGCAAAGTCCACACCGGCCTCTATTACATAATCAAGATTATAAGATATATGAAACTTCTCCAATGCATCCCGGTATCCACTCTTCCGTTCAATGGCATTCTGAATGTAAGACGGACCGGCCAGATGGACAATCTTCTTTTTCCCGCTTCGGATAAGATGCTCCACCATGAAAAAAGCCCTCAGATAATCGTCTATCTTCACCTTTGGTACAGACAACTCCGTAATGGTACGGTCGAAGAAAACCATGGGAATCCCTTTCTCCATCAGTTTGCGGTAAGCATCGATATTCTTTCTGGCATGGCACACACTGATTAAAATTCCCTCTACCCGATAATCTTCAAACATTTGGAGGTTGGACAGTTCCGCATCCGGATTCTCGTGAGATTGTGCCAAAGTAACACGATACCCCTGCTTGTTCAGTAACTGTTGGGCATAGGTAATGAAGTTCATATAGAAAGGTGTCAACAGTTCGGGGACAACGATGCCGATAGTCCGCGTGCTTTGCTTGCGGAGATTCACCGCCAACTCGTTACGTGTGTACCCCATCCTTTCCGCCAAATCCAATATCTTCTTTTTGGTTTCTTTATTGACGTTCCGGTCATCATTGCGCAAAGCCCGCGATACGGTGGACTTCGAGATACCCAACTCGCGCGCTATATCTATAATCGTTGTGTATTTCATGGCTGCCAATTTGTTTCATCGGACAAAGATAACGAAATAAATCCATTTCCTTGGGAACGGTTGCGATTTTTGGGAACGGTATCGGGAACGGTTGCGAAAAACAAACATTCAAAAAGCTTTTCTTTATTGATTATCAGGATTTAACTTCGTCTCAGAAAATAACAAAAACCATTAATTATAATACACATGAAAAGCAATTCAGTACAATCCAAAGTCCCTTTCATAAGCAAGCTGGCTTATGGCATGGGCGACGTAGGCTGTAATTTCAGTTGGATGTTCGTCGGAAACTTCCTGATGATTTTTTATACAGATGTTTTTGGTATCAGTATGGGAGCCGTAGCAACCTTGATGTTGTTTTCCCGTTTTTGGGATGCCATCAATGACCCTGTCATCGGCGGTCTGAGCGACAAGACGCATACCCGATGGGGACGTTATCGGCCTTGGTTATTGGTATGTGCCCCACTTACGGCAATCGTCTTGGTACTCACCTTCTGGGCACATCCCGACTGGAGCCAGACCAATAAAATCATTTATATGACCATTACCTACTGCATTCTGGTACTCGGTTATACCTGCGTAAATATCCCATACGGTACACTGTGCGGAGCCATGACACAAAACATGGACGAACGGGCACATATCAACACCTCGCGTTCGGTAAGTGCCATGATAGCCATCGGCATTATCAATATTGTAACCATCCCGTTGATTGATTCGTTAGGCAACAGCAATGCCCAGCAGGGCTATCTGCTGGTAGCCGTATTATATGGAATCATCTTTGCAGCCTGCCACATCTTCTGCTTCGCCAAAACCAAAGAAGTAGTAGAAGTTCCGATAGCCAAAAAGATACCTCTGAAGATACAGATTCAGGCTGTCATCAAGAACAAGCCCTACCTGTTGGCACTATTGGGACAGGTTCTTTTCGGTTTCATCCTCTATGGAAGAAATGCCGACCTGCTCTACTATTTCACATACGTAGAAGGAAATGCAGCCCTTTTCTCTTTCTATTCCTTGGCAATCATCGTGCCTTCCATCATTGGTGCAGGCTGTTTTCCTTGGGTCTTCAAACAGACATCCAACAAAGGTTGGGCAGCATCTGTATTTGCTTTGGGAACTGGGATTGCCATGATTGCCCTTTATTTCTTCAGCCCCCAATCGTCACCCATACCTTTTTACCTGTTCGCTGCCTTGTCGCAGTTCTTCTTCTCGGGATTCAATACGGCTATCTATGCCATTATTCCGGACTGCGTGGAATATGGAGAATGGCTTACCGGCATTCGGAATGACGGTTTTCAATATGCATTTATTTCTTTAGGCAACAAAATAGGTATGGCATTGGGCACCTCCCTGCTGGCATTGTCCTTAGGCATGGCAGGATATGTGTCTAACGAGGCACAAAATGATGCGGTAATTTCCATCATGCGCCATGCATTCAGCACCCTGCCCGGAGTGCTTTGGGTAGTGACCGCTTTTGCCCTGTTCTTCTATAAACTGAACAAGCGGAATTACAACCGTATCGTGAGAATCATCAAACATCGTAATAAGAAAATCATATCAAACAATTAAAATAAAAAGGAGAAAAAATTATGAAAGGTACAATGAAAGTAGCTGTCATGAACGGCATCGGACAAATGGGTTATACGGAAAGAGAAATACCTCAACCGGCAGACAATGAAGTGTTGATAAAATTGGAGTATGTGGGCATCTGCGGCTCAGACATGCACTATTATGAAACGGGACGAATCGGCGACTACGTGGTAGAACCTCCATTTGTATTGGGACATGAACCCGGAGGAACCGTCGTGAAAGTAGGCAAGAACGTGAAGCACTTGAAAGTAGGCGACCGTGTCGCACTGGAACCGGGCAAGACATGCGGTCATTGTGAATATTGCCGTGAAGGGAAATACAATTTATGCCCGGATGTCGTCTTCTTCGCCACTCCTCCCGTAGATGGTGTCTTCCAGGAATATGTAGCCCATGAAGCTGATTTGTGTTTCAAGCTGCCCGAAAACGTAGATACCATGGAAGGTGCATTGATTGAACCGCTTGCCGTTGGCTTCCATGCCGCCAATCAAGGAGGTGCACATGCCGGACAGACAGCTGTTGTGTTTGGAGCCGGATGCATCGGGCTGGTATCCATGATGGCACTGAAAGCAGAGGGAGTTTCCAAAGTCTATGTGGTGGACATCATGCAGAAACGGCTCGACAAGGCAATGGAATTGGGAGCTACGGGCGTCATCAATTCCAAAGAGACAGACGTGTTGAAAGAAGTGGAACGCCTGACCGAAGGCAAAGGAGTGGATTTGGTCATTGAAACGGCAGGAATGGAAATCACTACACGCCAGGCTATCCATGTCACCAAAAAAGGAGCTACCATCGTACTGGTAGGCTATTCCAAAAGTGGCGAAATGACGCTGCCTTTGAGCCTGGCACTCGACAAAGAGCTCACATTCAAGACAGTATTCCGCTATCGCCATATCTATCCGATGGCCATAGAAGCAGTTGCTTCCGGCAAAGTCAACCTGAAAGGAATCGTTACCAATGTATTCAGTTTCGATGACATTCAGAATGCCATGGACAGCAGTGTGCGCGACAAAGCAAACATTGTGAAATCCGTAGTGAAATTTTAAACAGGCAACGGTTGGAAGGGAAGTTATTTTCCTTCCAACTCTCCTTAAAAAACCAATCAAGCCATGAAAAACAAAATAGCCAAACAATACGTGTTACTAATCCTACTTTTTTGCTCATCGGGCACTTACGGGCAACTTCATTTCACTGCCAACATCCAGACAAACCATTTATGGAGAGGCATCGAAGTGGCCGATGGAATGGTAATAACAAGCGATATAAGCTATAACCTCTTGAACGGATGCGTAAACTTAGGATTTTGGGGAGGCACCAATACACAAGGAAGCTACAAAGAATTCAACAACCATGTTTCTTTCCACTACAAGGGATTTTCTTTGGCACTATGGGATACTTACAACTTTTCGCCCGGTGCCGCGTATAATAACAAAGAGTTCTTTAACTACAAAGCGCACAGCACCGGACGTTTCCTCGATGCTATTGCTACCTATCATTGTGGAAAGAGTTTCCCTCTATCCCTAAGTTGGAGTACCATTATCTTCGGACGCGACAGAAACGAGACCAACACAGCCAATAAATATTCCACCTTCTGTTATATGGAATATCCGGTTTTCAGGCAAGACAAATGGCAGGTAGATGCAAGTGTGGGTGGTACATTTGCCTTGAATCAAGCAGGAAGTCCGGCAAACTTCTACGGTGATACTTCCGGCATCGTGCATATTTCTTTAAAGACCACTTACGAGCTGACGATTGCTACTTATTCCCTACCTATTTATATATGCACCGTGTGGAACCCGCAAGCCAATCGGGCTTTCCTGCAAATAGGGGCGCAAGTGTTTTCTTTTTAACTGTTCACGTATTATGTAACTCCCGATAGCCGGATGGTAGGATATTATCCTAAAAGCAATAAGAACAAAGAGTGGACAACATTTATCGTGAATGTCTGTTGAGGTATTAGGCTTCTATTATCCGCAAATTATTTGAGCTATTTGTTCTAAGACAAAAGGTTTCTCGTAGAAAATTCGTACCTTTGTCGATGAAATACAGGTATATGGCAAACAATAAAGATATTGAAGTAATCACCCCGATTGACTATAACGAATTACTGCAACAGGCTGTTGCAGTTTTAGAAAACGCGAGAATAGCCATTGCACGCAGTGTGGCAGGCAACGTGAGCAATGCACATTGGGAAATAGGCAAACTGCTGCAAGAGAAGAAGTTGGACTCTAAATATGGGGCTGGTGTTGTAGAACGATTGTCCATCGACTTAAAGCAACGCTATCCCAAGATGGGATTGTCGCCTCGTAGCTTATGGCTGATGAAGAAGTTTTATTGCAGATTTTGTAATTCCTCATTAAAACTGCAACAGGCTGTTGCAGTTTTGCCATGGGGACATACCGCTGAACTCATGTCTAATAAAGGAACGAAGGACAATGATGATGCAATACTCTACTATGCCATTGAAACCGTATCAAAAGGATAGAGTCGTGACATTTTAGTCAATGCCATCAATCTCCGTATGTATGAGCAATCGTGTCTGCCTGCCGGAACGGACAACAATTTCGCTGCAACTCTGCCTGTTCCTGTTGCCGCATACGCCAACGAAGTTATCAAGAGTACATAAATACAAAGGCAGGAATGGCATAGTGGATCTATTTATTTGCATCCACCGTTCAGCGAACGCTGAACGGTGCCCGAAGATAACTTCAAAGGCAAATGAAGATAATTTCATCGACCGTTCAGCGGCCGGCGAACGGTGAATGCAATCTATATAGCATCTGGAAGGATATCAGCAACCGTGACAATAGATATAGTATGGCAGGCATTCCTAACTATCTAATTCCGCCAACGAACATTTATAACGGAAAAAAAGTAAAGGAGTTAAAGGAAGCATCACCTCGCTTCCTCTAACTCCTTCACTTCTCAAACCTAAATCTGAACCAATAATACAAACGTTATTTGCTCTTCTTTCCCCAATATGTCTTAGTACCTACATAACCGGCATAGACAATGGTATGCGTGCGCGGATTAGCTTCCCAATCGGTTTCACGCTGGATGCAAAGTTCTGCATTACCAATCTTCAATATCTGCTTAGCTGCATCGTAGCTCCAGGTTTGTCCGTCAAAGCTACCTCCGGACACTTTATGGTCGGCACCGAGAGTCATGGTTTCGGCAGTCTTTTGTTCGCCATATTCATAGCTCATGTCGATGTTTTCCCAACTGCCGGTAAGTTCCGACTCCTCAATTTCCACTTGCGGTACGGCACCATAACGCTCAGGCATCACTACCGGCCATCCGTCTGTAGTCCAGCGGAGGCTGCGCACATGACCCATCATAAGGGCGTTGCTATACGGATTGTTATTCGCATTGGCAGGGAAACGGGCTTGCGAAGCATAATACCAGTTGCCTTGTCCGTCATCGAAAATGGCACAATGTGAGAAACCTACCCATCCATAACCTTGCTTGAATTTATAAGGATGAGTGACCACCGGATACATATCACCTCCCACATTGGTCAGGTCTGTTCCATCAATGCCCATATAAGGTCCTTCAAAGTTGCGCGAACGGCAGACACGGGTGTTATAAGGAACATCCAGCGCATCATAAGCCACAAACATATAATAGTAGCCCGTAGCAGCATTATACACTATTTCCGCACCTTCGGATGCTTGCCAACGGTTGCCCATCTGACGGGTAGCCAATAGCTGGCCATAAGGAGCAACCTCTTCGGCAGTGCCCCAAGGAAGAGGCATTTGAGCCTGAGGCTTTCCGGTTTCAGCATCCACCTTCAATGCAACAATGCCGCTGTGCCAAGAACCGTAAGCCAACCAATGTTCGCCTTCGGAAGTAATGACATAGGTCGGGTCGATGGCATTCCAAAGGAAATAACATTCTGCCCAGTTATCCGGCTGTACCCGGAAATTAAGTCCGCGATCCGAAGCATTGGTGATGACATATCCTTTGTCTTCCCATCCTGAATTGTTGGATGGATCGGTGTTTTCCATGAGTCCGATAAAAGCACGCTCACCCCAAGTTCCGTCGCCGTCAATGTATCCCGGACAAACAATGGAATAATACATACGGTAGAGTCCGTTGCGAACCTTGCGTACACAGGGAGCCCAATAACCGAACTCATCTTTATTAGGATTCACTTCGGCAAGCCCCATCTCTTTCCGGATTTCGTTCAGTTTGGGGATGACCCAATCCGGCAAGCTTTGCATGGTGCCTCCCATGTATTCCCAATTCACCAAGTCTTTGGAACGGCGGGCATGGAAGTGTCCTCCGGCTGTATGGGCATTGCCATACGAAGCATCAGTCTGATACATGTAATAATATCCGTCTTCTGCTAACACCACCGTTGGGTCGTGCACATTGCTCAGATTCCATCGGTTGCGGTTAGACCAGTCGGCAATGTTCACATAATCGTCTTCGTATGTCGGAGCCACATAGTTCTTCAGTTGCTCATCTATTTCCTGAGCCGCCGTGGTCGATGTGATTGTTTCCGAATAGGTGTAACGGCTGTTGCCATAGACGTAGGCACGTATGTAATAAACCGTGTTGCCGGTCAAGCCGGAGATAGTTGCACTGAAATTCTCGTCTGCTTCTACCACATTGTCCTTGATGGTAGGATTTGGGGTATTCACGCTATAACAGAATCCTCTCATAGCCACATTGTCCAAATTGCCGGAGACCGATGAATTGACGGCCAACGAAGCGGCTGTGGTTGCGGTTACTTCAGGAGTGGCTACTGCCACATCGCTGTTCCGATTATACTCGATATTGTCAAGCCCATCGCTGCAAGCCTGAAAAGCAAGCACTGACAACAGAGATAGCAAGAGATATGTTAGTTTATTCATCTGATTGGTAAGTTTTTAAAGTCCCCCTACCGCTTCCCGAATGAAGGGGACGGTAGGGATGACAAAAGAATTAATGGTTATTCGTTGAATACGAGGTGACAGCTGTCAACGGTCAAGGCAAAATTCAGGTCGTCGGAATCCACTGTATTGATACCTAAATAGTATTGGGTGGAGGTCGTACCTGTAGTGCCAACCATCACTGCTTGAATGTCGGCAGTTCCGTTTCCGCAGTTAGTCACATAGAGAGTGACTTTGGCACCGTCCATTCCGGCAAGCCAAGTAGCCCAATCGCCTTGTGTTCCGTTGTGGGCACAAGCATCATATCCATTGCCCCAACCAAAGTTGTCAGCGCGAACCACTGCATATTCTACGGCAATGTCCGTTTTGCGGAGAGCCACAACGAAGTTGTTCCAGTTGTTTGCCAAACTGCTGTAGTTGGTGAAGGAGATGGACTTCGTTTCGCCCGCAGGCACATTGAAGTCGTCAGAGAAAGCTCCCCAGAATGCTGTTGAGTTATCTTCGGCTCCCACCATGTCGAAGCTGTTGCTCACTGCAGAAGCTGTAGATGCAGCCACGCTGATTTCTACCGTTGCAGTGATTCCTTCATCGGCGGTAATGGTGACAGTATGCGAACCTACCTTTGCAGGAACAGTTGTGAAACTAAGTATTGAGTTGTCGATTACTTTTGTTGTTCCATTTACGTAAGTTGCCGTAACCTCCATGCCCGTCGGGTCAAAGGCCATTGTCCGGTCTTCCAAAGTTTCGGTAGCAGCCGAGGTATAATAATAGTATTGTGTGCGCGACGGTTGAACAGTAACCGCAATGGAAGCAATCTGTTCCACTACTTCAAATGTAGCATTGGCTATAACCGGAACATCACAGTTCTCGCCCTTGAATGTCTTGTTGTAAACAGCCACCAGAGTCTTCACGCCCGGTTGTTCCATATCGGGGATGGCAGAGAACGAGAGTTCGGAAGCTGTCACAGTTTTGCTCACTCCTTCTTCAAAGGCTACAACGGCAGTCACATCGGCCATTGCATCTTCGAGCGAAGTACCTATAAGAACCCGTTCTGGTACATTCTGCAACACGATTGATTCCGGATTTTTGTCTTCAGCAGAAGTAAGGCCACCGACAGGAACAATATTAGTCTGCAAGAAGTCAATGTAAGAACCTTCGGGAACTAAGAAGCAACGGATGTTGGTGTTGCTTGCATCTGCATTCAGGTTGGGTTCCTTGTAAGGCTGTGCGTAAGTCTTTGTAGCCGTGCCGTTGGTCATCTTTACGGTAAAAGCATTTGCATCGGTACGGTCAACGGTAAGAGTCACCTGACCGCTCAACTTCTGCACGTCAGGATCTGCGTTATTGCCATCAGGAGAAAGAAGCAGTGTGCCCGATATGTACTGGAAATCGATATGATCGCCCCACTGTGAATTGTACGTCTCAGGGCTTCCCGTAACGTCAAAGCGGATAGCACCATACTCAGCATATCCATCACCGCCGCGTTCCACATCATTGCAGATGATAAGAGCAAAATTCTTATAATAGGTATTGTCAGCCGAATTGATGTGGAGGTTGAACACCGCATTCCACTTCTCACCATCGGGTATCACATAATACTTAGAGAAAGCAGCCCACCAGCCGGAAGTGAAATCTGAGTTTCCGATGGTATATACATCTTCCATCATGCCTTCAAGTTCTTCTGTAGGCTCTTTCTTTGAATCTTCAATTTCCTGTATCTTATCGGAAATCCAGTCGGGAGCGTTCACGTCATAAAGTTCGACATCATCGCAGCCTGTCAATGACAGCAACCCCAAAGTCGCAGCACAGCAAGCGTATGTTATTTTTTTGAATAATCTCATGGTCTTAAATTTAAAAAGTGTGATTGATTTACTTTTTTATCTTATTTACTTAAATCTACAACCGGACGCACTGTCCAACCATTGTCGCGGAAATAGGATGAATTATCCGTACTATGATTGGCCGAATTGCCTTCCAGATTCGGATTATTGTTCATCAACTGCTGCACGATAGGCAGGAATTCATGTCCCGGCAAGTAGGTGTCATAAGTACTCTTCAGTTCAGGATCGTTGGCGATATCACTGTAGCTCACCGGATCCTTTACATTCTCTACAGAGCGGCGCACCGTTCCGTGTTCCTTGAGTTGCTGCAAGCGGCCACTGTCATAGAAGAATCCCCAACGGATAAGGTCGAAGCCACGGCCGAATTCACAACCAAATTCCTTCGGACGCTCTACATTGGCAATCTGTTCGAAGAGCTTGTCGGCAGTGTTGAAGTCTTCAAGTTTCAAGTCTGCCAAATCAGCACGGTTACGCACTTCATTAATCCAGTCGATAGCCTGCTGTGTGGGTCCATTGACTTCGTTTTCACATTCGGCAGCACGCAGCAGCACGTCAGAATAACGCATCATGCGCAAGTTGATACCATCGTGCAAACCGGTAACAACTGTGCTGTACAGACCGGTACGCAGATTCGTGAATTTGGCTATCGGCAGACCACCATAGATGTTGTTGGTCACGATATTGTCAGCAGCTGTAAGCGTTTGCGTGTAGGCCACATTGCCATACTCGAAACTTGCCCAATCGGCCTCGTAGGTACCGATGGTCCAATAAAGACGGGGATCAAGTGTACCACTTGTAGTGCGTTCTTCTTTAAACAAATGATAGAGCCAGGGTGAAGCCGAAATATCAGCCCAACCACCATAGTTACCGGGAGCAAAGTTACTCTCGATGGCTGATCCTTGTGTGGCATTGGGACTTGTGTTCACCGGAGTCCACTCATCATCGGTGCCTTGTGCACCATAGTCAAGGTACTGCACTTCGAAAAGGCTTTCTGCATTGTTCTCGTATGCTGATCCTTCGCGGAAGTTATCACCATAGTTGTCCATCAAGCGGTAAGTACCGTATCTCTTATTGATAATGTCTTTCAACACTGTAAGCGCATCGGCAAATTTATGGCGCACCATGAGCGTACGGGCATAATAACCGGCAGCAGCACCACAAGTGGCACGACCACCTGCCCACTCACCGCCTTCGTCACGGGAAGGAAGCAAATCCATTGCTTCACGGAAATCCTGTTCTACCTGGTCGAGCACTTCATCGTAAGTACTGTTAGTGCCATAAAGTCCTTCCATGGAAGAGTAAGTATCGTAATCCGTGATGAGAGGCGGATTCTGGTAATAACCAACCAGATTGTAGTAAGACAAACCACGCAGGAAAAGCACCTGTCCTTTAATGCGCTTCATCTTGTCAGAAAGCTGGCTGTTGTCTTCGCCGCAACGGGAAATGGCAAAGTTGCATACATTGATGGTGTAGTACCATTCACGCCACGGCCACCACGTAATGTCCGAAGTGACTTCTGCGTTAAGGTCATCAAAAGGCAGGTACCACACTTGTGAAGAGTTCCAGGCCTCATCGCCACGGCACACATCAATGGTGTAACCTACGCGGGCATAAGAACCTTCCATGCGGATGTGATTGTAAGCGGCAATCACGCATTCTTCCAAATCATCGGCACTAAAACCGAAAGTACTTGATGTTTGCTGGTTGGGATTCAACAGCTCCAACTGGTCACTGCAAGAAGTAAGGACGCCAAACCCCAAAACGAGAGCAAGTGAATATTTCTTTAGTTTCATAACTGATATGTTTTTAGTATTTAGATAGATTATAACGATTAGAATGTAAAATGAAGGCCACACATAAAGGTACGTGCAGTAGGATAAGAACAGAAGTTATATCCCGGAGTGAAAGTTCCTCCTGCATAATCTACATTATAACCGTGGTAACCGGTGAATGTATAAAGGTTCTGTGCCGACACATAGAAACGTACATCGGATACAAATTTGCCGAACCACTGGTCAGGGAAGTTGTAACCCAATTCCACATTGGCAATCTTCCAATAAGCAGCATTCTGTATCTTACGTGAGCTGAAAAGGTCGTTCCAACCTAAGCTGGCACTGTTGGTAACATAAGTACGAGGCACATCAGAGAGATAAGTGCTGCCGTCTTCGCTGAAGCGGTTGGCATCGAGCATACCCACTTCTTTGTTTCCCCAACCGTAGCAAGAGTTAAGTGAGTTGTAGATGTCATCGCTTACATGATAGTTGAGCGCACCGAAAGTGGCGATGCTCAAGTCAAAACGCTTGTATTCAAAGCGAGCATTGATACCGAAATTGATTTTGGGCATACCGCTGCCTAACACTACCTGGTCTTCGGAATCAACCTTACCGTCGTTGTTTACGTCTTTGTACAGGCAGTCACCGATTTGAGCGCCTTCTTGTGTAGCATGATTGTCAAGGTCCTCTTGTGTACGGGCAATGCCTTCATAAACCCAACCGTAGAACTGTCCGATTTCTTCACCCACTCTGGTGATGTAGGCACCCGAAATATAAGAACCTGTACCGAAACCTAACGAGGTTACACGGTTGCGCAATGTGCTGAGGTTAGCCGACAATTCATATTTGAAATCATGGTCTCTGTTACGGTAAGTGGCAGAGAATTCAAAACCTGAGTTGTTCATAGAAGCGGCATTCATCGTCACTGTAGTGTTGGACACACCGGCTTGTTCCGGAACGGGAACAGCATACAAAAGGTCTTCGCTGGTATTCTTATACCATTCAGCCGTAAATTCCAAACGGTTGCGGAACAAGGCAAGGTCGATACCTACGTTGTAGCTTTTCTTTTTCTCCCATGTCAGGTTGTTGTCCACGAAAGTGGAAATGGCAGAACCGGTCACAACATTGCCATTGAAATTGTAAGTCATGTTGTTACGAGACATAACTGCCTGATACATGTATTCACCAATATTCTCATTACCCAACTCACCATAGCTGGCACGAACCTTGAACATGTTTACAACATTCGGATTGAAAGGGAAGAAGTTTTCCTTGTCAAAGCGCCAACCTACAGAAACAGAAGGGAAGGTTCCCCAACGGATACTCCTTGTCAAGCGTGAACTACCATCCCGACGAACCGTTGCAGAGAGCAGGTATTTGTCATCGTAATTGTAATTGATACGGCCGATGTAAGATGAAATCGTATGCTTGTATTCATAGCTCTCAGAATATGTGTTGGCTGCATTCTGGAGTTGCAGGAAGTAAGGTTCCGTGAAGTTGATTCCCCATCCGGTCAGCAAGTCGGTGGTTTCTTCTTCGTAAGTCTGACCTGCCACTACGTTGATGTGGTGTCTGCCTATCGTACCGTCGTATGTAAGCACATTCTCGATCAACGCATCCGAATAGTTGCGGGAAGCCTTTGTCAAACGCTCGTTGCTCTTAGCCAGATAAACACGGTTACTCTGTACCCATGCCGGAATCCAGGTGAAGTCCTTGCAGAAAGTCTTGCTGTAAGAAAGGTTCACCTTATAATTAAGTTTGTGGTTCTTGCTTTCGATGCCAATCATCTTGAGGAGGTCCACATCAGCCGAACCGGAACCTACGAAACGATCTACGCGGGTGTTGCGCTTCAGCAGGTTGTTTACCAGCAACGGGTTGGAAGCTGAAATATCGCCATGCACTGTGTCATAATATACACCATAACCGTAAGCATCATAATTGAAGTTGTTGGCGATTCCCACCAGATTGTCGAGCACCCATGAAGAAGAATCGTATGCCTTGATGGTGGGCTGCATCAGCAAAGTACCGCGCAACACGTTGGTCACATCACCATACAAACCTTGAACGTATTCGGAAGCGTTCGACAGACCCATGTTGTCCTGATCCGAATGAGAATAAACCAAACTGGTCTGGAACTTGATGAATTTGGTATCCATGGTATTGTTGACACGAGCGGTGTAACGTTCGTAGTTGGGACCGGCACCTTCGAGAGTTCCCTTCTGGTTGTAATAGTCCAAAGAGATGTTATAGGTGTTGTTGGCACCACCTCCTGAGAGGTTCACATTGTGGTTCTGACGGATACCCGTTTTGAACACTTCGCTGAACCAGTCGGTGTTGGTATCGTCCTGGAAACGATACTTACCTGTTGCGCTGTCAAAGATGTAGCCCGACGGCAATGTGGTGCTGGAGTTGGCACATGCCTGAGCGATGTACTGGCTGTATTGGTCGGCATCCATTACATCGTAAACGCCTTTGGGGATAAAGTCCACACCGAAGTAACCATTGTAGTCCACTTTCAGCGGCTGGTCCTTTTGTCCGCGTTTGGTAGTGATGATGATCACACCGTTGGCAGCACGCGAACCATAGATGGCAGCAGCCGAAGCGTCTTTCAACACCTGGATGGTCTCAATATCGTTTGAAGAGAAATCGCGGATAGAAGTTCCCATAGGGACACCGTCGATTACATAGAGAGGAGAAGTGTCGCCGAAAGAACCGACACCACGGATGCGCACGGTCGGGTCGGCTCCGGGCTGTCCGTCGGAAGTGACTTGCACGCCGGGCACCTTACCTTCAAGCATCGTAGAAATGTTGGAGTTCGACATCTGTTTCAGGGCTTCCGCATCGACTACGGCAACGGAACCTGTCAGGTCGGATTTCTTCTGTGTACCATAACCGATGACAACGACTTCATCCAGCGTTTCGGTGTCTTCTTTCATGGTTACATTGATTACGTTTTGCTTGACCACGATAGATTGTGGCACATAGCCCACATAAGTGAATTGCAAGGTAGCTCCTTGAGCGGCCTCGATGGCGTAATTACCATCAAAGTCTGTAATGATACCCAATGTTGTACCCTTGACGAGTACGTTTACACCAATCAGTGGTTCTCCGGTCGAGTCAATCACTCTACCTGTGACTTTATTGCCTTGCGCCATAACCTCGAAGCTACAGAACAGCATAACCAGTAATAAGGTCACGAATTTGTTTCCATTTAATGCTTTCATACTATTGTTTTTAAAGTAATAAAGATTTGTTTTTACACTCGCATTTAAGTACCTTTGAAACTCCATTTGTCGGAGTTTCTCAGTATTCTTTTGATTTAAAGTTTGAAAAACAAGCGCAAATAAACCGTAAACAATCTTATTAAAGG
>JAUNIV010000366.1 GCA_030523385.1 Bacteroidales bacterium
AATGAGGAGTTGGTTTGTCCATACCTCCATTCTTCATCCTTCATTCTTCATTCTTAATTTTCCCGATTCTTCATACTCAATTCTTAATTCTTAATTTAAATATTATGTTTCCTGTAGAAGAATATATAAAGATGTGGTCGGATTCGTATAAGGCAGATCTGACTACCAACATCATGCCTTTTTGGCTGAAGCATGGATTGGATAAAGTGAATGGCGGTGTATATACCTGCGTAAACCGTGACGGTAGCCTGATGGATTCTACCAAATCCGTATGGTTTCAAGGACGTTTTGCCTTCATCTGCTCTTTCGCTTATAATAATGTAGAGAAAAACGAAGAGTGGTTGGCTGCTGCCAAAAGCACTATCGACTTCATAGAGGCCCACTGTTTTGATACAGACGGACGCATGTACTTTGAAGTGACTGCCGAAGGAACACCCTTGCGCAAACGCCGCTACATTTTCTCCGAATCGTTTGCCGCCATTGCCATGTCTGAATATGCCATCGCATCGGGCGACCAGAGCTATGCTGTCAAAGCGTTAGATTTGTTCAAACGTATGCAGTATTTCCTGGAGACACCCGGATTACTGGCACCTAAATATCTGGATACTCTCCCCATGAAGGGACACTCCATCACCATGATTCTGATTAATGTGGCCTCACGCATCCGCGATGCCATCAAAGATACCCGGTTCGACGGACAGATAGATGCTTCCATCGCACAGCTTCGCAAGGACTTCCTGCATCCCGAATTCAAGGCTTTGTTGGAAACGGTAGGACCTGACGGCGAATTCATAGATACGATGCTGGGACGTACCATCAATCCGGGACACTGCATAGAAACCGCCTGGTTCTTGTTGGAAGAGGCCAAGTATCGTAATTGGGACAAGGACATCACCGAACTGGCTCTCACCATCCTCGACTGGTCTTGGGAATGGGGATGGGACAAGGAATACGGAGGCATCATCAACTTTAAGGACTGCAAGAACTATCCGGCACAGGACTACTCGCAGGACATGAAGTTCTGGTGGCCGCAGACCGAAGCCATCATTGCTACTTTATATGCTTACATAGCCAGCGGCAATGAGAAATACTTAGAGATGCATAAGCAAATCAGCGACTGGACATACGCCCACTTCCCCGACAAGGAATGCGGAGAATGGTACGGCTACCTGCATCGTGACGGCACCGTGGCACAACCTGCCAAGGGTAATCTGTTCAAAGGTCCGTTCCACATACCCCGAATGATGATCAAGAGTCACGTATTGTGCAATGAAATACTTGCCATGAAAAAATAATATTCATACATAAAAAACAGTTTCCATTTTCTATTATTATGAAAAACAGTAAATTTTATCCTTGGATTGTTGTAGGATTGTTGTGGGGAGTAGCCCTGCTGAACTACATGGACAGGCAGATGCTATCTACCATGAAAGATGCCATGCAAATAGACATCACCGAATTGCAGTCGGCAGCCAACTTCGGCCGTCTGATGGGTGTGTTCCTCTGGATATATGGTATCATGAGCCCCATAGCCGGTATGGTGGCCGACCGCATCAATCGTAAATGGCTCATTGTAGGCAGTCTGTTTGTGTGGTCCAGTGTTACCTATCTGATGGGTATTGCCGATACGTTCAACGAAGTGTTCTACCTGCGCGCACTCATGGGCGTGAGCGAGGCACTCTACATTCCGGCAGGCTTGTCGCTCATAGCCGACTATCATTCTGATAAATCACGCTCATTGGCCATCGGTATCCACATGACCGGTCTTTATACAGGACAGGCCATCGGCGGATTCGGTGCTACCGTAGCAGCAGCTTTCTCCTGGCACACCACCTTCCATTGGTTCGGTATCATAGGTATTGCATACGCCGTGGTTTTGATGGTTTTCTTGCATGAAAAGAAGGACAGAGTGGTGGTAGAGAAAATAAAATCGCCTTCCGGCAAAGAAAAAAGCAATTTATTGAAGGGATTCTCGGTAATTTTCAGTAATATTGCATTTTGGGTGATCCTGCTTTATTTTGCAGCCTCCAGTTTGCCGGGTTGGGCCACCAAGAACTGGTTGCCTACACTGTTCTCCGAGAATCTGGATATACCGATGGCACAGGCCGGACCGATGTCCACCATCACCATCGCGCTTTCCTCTTTCATCGGTGTGCTTTTGGGTGGAGCCTTGTCAGACAAGTGGGTGCAAAAGAATATAAAGGGACGTGTTTATACGGGTGCCATCGGATTGGGACTGACCATTCCTTCCCTGCTGTTGCTGGGATTCGGCCACAGTCTGTTCTCCGTGGTAGGAGCAGGCTTGCTGTTTGGTATCGGCTTTGGTATGTTCGATGCCAATAACATGCCTATCCTCTGCCAGTTCGTATCCGCCAAACATCGTGCCACCGCCTATGGCATCATGAACATGACAGGCGTATTTGCGGGAGCAGCCATTACCGAAGTGTTGGGACAATGGACCGACGGCGGTAAGCTGGGACTGGGATTTGCCATGCTGGCCATCATCATTGCAGTAGCCCTGCTGGCACAGCTCACATTCCTTCGTCCGAAGACAGACAATATGGAATAACCCGTATAAAAAGTAAACTTAACACTTAAAATTTAAAAAGAAAAAACCATGAGAGTAATTATCGAACCGGATTATCAGTCACT
>JAUNIV010000007.1 GCA_030523385.1 Bacteroidales bacterium
CTTTATGAACGAACGCATAGCGCAGGGAGCCAAAGTGAAGGTGATAGAGACACCGGCCAGATGGATGGGACTGGTATCGCACGATGACAAGATACAAGTACTTCTGAGAATCAACGAAATGATTCGGAAGAAAATCTATCCGTCGAAATTGTTTTGAACCTATTAACGACAGATATATTTATTATTATGAAAGAAAGAATTTTAGTAACAGGAGGAACCGGCTACATAGGTTCTCACACGGTAGTAGAATTGCAGAATAGCGGTTACGACGTAGTGATTGTGGACAACTTGTCCAATTCAAGCGCCGATGTAGTGGATAATATCGAAAAGGTTTCAGGCATCCGTCCGGCATTCGAAAAGCTGGACTGCTTGGATTACGAAGGCTTGGATGCTTTGTTTACTAAATATAAAGGCATAAAAGGAATCATCCACTTTGCAGCCAGCAAGGCAGTGGGAGAATCCGTTCAGAAACCGTTGCTCTACTATCGCAACAACATCGTTTCACTGGTGAACTTGCTGGAACTGATGCCTAAGCATGGCGTAGAAGGCATCATCTTCTCTTCATCCTGCACCGTTTACGGCCAGCCGGATATTTTGCCCGTGACTGAAGAAGCTCCGATCAAGAAAGCAGAATCACCCTACGGCAATACGAAGCAGATTAACGAGGAAATCATCCACGATACCGTGGCTTCCGGTTCTCCTATCAATGCCATCATGTTGCGCTACTTCAACCCCATCGGCGCACATCCCAGCGCACTGATTGGTGAATTGCCCAATGGCGTTCCGCAGAACCTGTTGCCATACGTTACGCAGACAGCTATCGGCATCCGCGAGAAGCTGAGCGTATTCGGCGATGACTATAACACTCCCGACGGCTCTTGCATACGCGACTATATATATGTAGTAGATTTGGCTAAGGCACACGTAATAGCCATGGACCGCATCTTGAACCACAAGCAGAAATCCAAAGTGGAAATCTTCAACATCGGTACCGGTCGCGGCGTGTCAGTATTGGAACTGATCACAACCTTTGAAAAGGCTACGGGTGTGAAACTGAACTATCAGATCGTGGGCCGCCGTGCTGGTGATATAGAAAAAGTATGGGCCAACCCCGACTTCGCCAATAAGGAACTGGGCTGGAAGGCCGAAGCTAACTTGGAAGACACCCTTCTGTCTGCATGGAAGTGGCAGCTCAAGTTAAGAGAAAGAGGAATTCAATAATGAATAAAGATATAGGAAATTCAAAGTAATTTGAAAGACCGATGAACAAAGGACGCTAGTGTGGCGTTTTTATAAGTGCAAATGACCTGAAACTCCTATCGGGTATGTGAATATCTGGCAGCGAGCAGTCGTGTTACCCAAAACAGACAGCAGGTTATTCATATTGCATAGTAGTTTTGTCGTGTTTTATTTTGTGTTTGTGTTGTGGCTGTTCTCCGACGTGAGTCGGGGAACAGTTTTTTTTATACAGCCCAGACAAGTTGTAAAAGACCCCAAGCTGACACATACTAATATATAGGTATCACAAGAAAACATAATCAGACGAACCTATAAGGATGAAAAAATGCAGATATATTCAAGAGCCTATGAATATATCTGCAAACACCCACGCATATATCTTCGCAAGCCCACGAAGATATATGCGTTCCTCAAAGCATCCGAAAGCTGACTTACTCCGGCTGCAACTCGCCTGCCGAAGGAAGCTGTTTCCATCCTTCGCCAAAAGTATCGTAAGCATCGGTCACCACCACAAATGCCCTTGGATCTGCTTCTTTTATCTTCTGCTTCACCCCGGTCACTTCCTTACGGCTTACCACCAGAAAAAGCATCTCTTTCTCCTGCCCCGAATAAAGTCCACTGCTCTTGATGCAAGTGGCCGTGCGGTCCAAATCCTGCAAAATGAACTGATGCAAAGCTGTCATGTTCTTGTCGCTGATGACAAACAGCAGTTTGTCTTCTTTGGAACCGCTTATGACGTATGCAATGGTGCGCGAAATGACAAAAATGGAAATAAGCGAATAGAAAGACAGATGCCACGAAGAATGGCTCACTTCGTCCTCACTGCCCACACCGAAACCAATCACCACCAGTCCGAAACACACCACAAAGGCATCGACCATCAGGATGGCATTGGAAAAACGGATGTGGAAATACTTCTGCATGATCATGCCGATGATGTCGCTTCCGCCCGTAGTGGCTTGGTTGCGCACCACAATGCCGCTACCCACACCTATGATGACCGCTCCCATGATGCAGGTGAGCATGAGATGGTTCGTCATGTCCATGCAGCCGCCCAACAGTTGGGCAGGATCCAGTTGTTCCAGTGCTTCCCGTGTGGGATAGACCAGGCTCGACAGGACATTCATTATAAAAGGTGTGAGCAATGCCGCCACCAACGTGCGTGCGCCCAGCTTAGCCCCCAACAAAATGACGGAAAGAATGAGCAAGGGTATATCGAACATATAGCCGAAAGTACCGACCTGAATGGAAGGAAACAGGTTGTGTAACACGATGCTGGCTCCATACACCCCACCGGGCACAATGTTATAAGGATTGATGAAAAAGACAAAACCTGCCGCCAAAATCGTGCAGCCCAACACAATGCCACTCCATGACAGCCACCAGTCCAAACGGGTGGCAGGAGCGCATAATCTCTTTGCCAAAAGTGAAATATTCTCCATAGATTATATCTGATTTATGGATGCAAAAGTAAAGAATTAGATTGGAATAACCACGCGAAAAAGGAGAAAATTGCAAAAAATCCGAATATTTATTCTATTTAAAGAAGTGACAAAAAAGAAGGGCGTCTATCCCAGACACCCAATCTTTATTAACCTTAAATCTAATACCATGAAAAACACAGTGCAAAGATAAAGGTTTTATGTTATGCAACATAATAATAAGCCAAAAATATACTTTGTATTAACATCTTTTACACTTTCACTCTACATATAGCACCAATCCTTTCAGATATTCGCCCTCAGGATGGTAGATATTTACCGGATGATCGGCAGGCTGAGTGAGCTGATGCAAGATGCGCACGCTGCGTCCGCTCTGTGCAGCCGCCGTAAAGACGGCATTGCGGAAATTCACCTTATCGACTACCTGCGAGCAGGAGAAGGTGAAGAGGATGCCTCCGGGCTTTATCTTCTCAAATGCCTTTGCGTTCAGCTTGGTGTAGCCACGCAAAGCGTTGCGCAAGGCATCTTTGTGTTTGGCAAATGCAGGCGGGTCGAGGATAATCAGGTCGTAGTGGTCGCCCATGCGGTCCAGATACTTGAAAGCATCTTCGGTATAAGCCTGATGGCGGGTATCGCCGGGGAAGTTCAGTTCCACATTCATGTTGGTCAGGTCGATGGCTTTGGCTGAGCTGTCCACCGAATGCACCAGGTTGGCTCCTCCGCGCATGGCATAGAAAGAGAATCCGCCGGTGTAACAAAACATGTTCAGCACGTTGCGTCCGCGGGCATAGTGCTCCAGCAGCCGACGGTTTTCGCGCTGGTCGACAAAGAAGCCCGTCTTCTGTCCTTTCAGCCAGTCCACATGAAACTTCAGTCCGTATTCCAAGGCCACGTTTTCCGGACTGCCTCCCTTGATGAAGCCATTCTCTGCCTCCAGTTCGGCTTTGTATGGCAGGGTGGTTTCCGATTTATAATATATATGGTGTATCACATCGCCCATGACGGCAGAAAGTGCCTCGGCTATCTGCATGCGACACACGTGCATGCCCACGGAATGTGCCTGCATGACGGCTGTTTGTCCGTATATGTCGATGACAAGTCCCGGCAGGTTATCGCCCTCGCCGTGTACCAGCCGGTAAGTGTTGTTGGTAGGATTGCCCGCCAGTCCTAATGCGCGGCGCAAGGCGTATGCCGTCTCCAGCTTCCGTTTCCAGAATTCGGTGTTTATCTCTTCTTGCTTGAATGTGAGCACACGCACGGCTATGCTGCCTATCTGGATATGTCCGCAGGCTATGAATTCTTTCTGAGCTGTATATACATCTACTGTTTCGCCTTCTTCGGGTTCCCCCTCGATACTCCGGATGGCACCCGAAAACACCCACGGGTGAAAACGCTTGAGTGATTCCTCTTTTCCGGGTTTCAAGTAAACTTTCTTATATGCCATTTCTTCCCTTATATTATGATTGTTCTGATGGTTTTACTTCTTGCGGTTGTTCCGTTATCACGTAGTCGCCCGTGCTTTCCAAGTGGCTCAGGCAGTCGTAGATTTCCACACAGGCCCACGCATCGGTTGCTGCATAAAGCGCCTGTCCTTCGGTGAGGGTTTCCGCTTCCCAGTTTGAAAGGCGTTGCGACTTCGATATGCGGCGCCCGAACAGATTGGCGTATATCTTCTGCAAGCTCTTGTCGGCAATGCCGAAGCGTGCCACATAGTCTTGCAGTTCCACCCAGTTGCCCCGGTCGGGGTGCATGTCCTCGCGTTTGCGCAAGGAATTGAAATCGTCTTTCAACGACAATCCCACCTTCAGGGTATCGCCCGTCAGGAAGTCACGCAAAGCATCGGGCATCCCGATGCGGTTCAAACGGAACAGGAAACAAGTGTCTTGCGTGGCAATCTGCAAGAGTGCCACCTTGTGCACGGTGCCGCGCTTGAAGGAAGGGCGTGTCTCGGTGTCCACCCCCACTATGCGCTGGTCTTTCAGATAGGCCACAGCTTTCTCGGCCTCTCCCTCTGTATAGATTACAAAGATACGTCCGGGGAAAAGCACCTGAGGCATGGCTGCGACTTCGGTTTTATCTATGGTTCTTTTCAACTCTTTCATAACAATGCTTGCTCGTCTTCCGTTTCTTCTTCTTCGTCTTCATGAGTGTACTTCACGTCGTGCAGCGCACGCATGGTGTTCACCAACCGTTGTCCCCAAAATTCTTCAAAGTGTTCCCTGCATATCACCAACGAATCGTTCATCGTTTCGTTAAAGCCCAACTGAAACACTCCGATGAAGTCTTTCAAGTCCTGGTAAATGTCTGCCAAATCTTCGGAGATACACTTCTTGATGGGTGTGTCGCTATAAGCCATGTCCGGGAGGAATACTTCCAAGTAGTCGTCTTTCGCTCCCATCACTTCGGCCACTCCCATGCGTATCAGCTCATAGTCTGCTTCGGTGACAAACTTTTCGGGTTCGTCCTCGCCTATCGGTTCGCACGGCGGCAGAAGGGATGCTTTGAGATAAAGCAACGGAAGTATTTTCAAGGCCGTATCTACAAAATCGCGGCGTCCGATGCCGCGCACTCGTTCCATAAAAGCACAGTATTCGGCGGCTACGGTTACAAACTCCACCGTGTTCTTGTGGAATATCACCTCACTATATTTTTCCATAAACATTAAAATTGAGGTGCAAAGGTAAGAAAAAAGAGATTAAAATAAGGGCATAATTGATGTTTTTCATGTACATTTGCAAGAAATTAAAACAAGAAACAGTATATGGCCAAGAAAAAATCAGATAAAGAGATGGAATCTAAGAAGGTATCTACTAACCGCCTGATCTCTTTTTTCAAGAATGAGACAACGCATTTTGTTGTAGGATTGATTTGTGTTATTTTCGCAGTTTACCTGCTATTGGCATTCACATCGTTCTTTTTCACCGGAGCAGCAGACCAAAGTATTCTGGACAACCCCGAACAAAACGAGTTGATGCAACCCGGGCATCACATACAGAACTATGCCGGAGCACGTGGGGCGCAGATTGCCGAATATCTCATCAATGAGTGTTTCGGTATTTCGGCGTTCTTCATCATCCTATTCCTTATTATAATAGGTATGAGGCTGATGAAGGCATATCGGTTCAGGGCGTGGAAGTGGTTCATGTCTTGCGCCGTGTTGCTGATATGGTTCTCGATAACACTGGGATTCATCTTCAACGGCACCTTTGCCGATACCTTTGTCTATCCGGGCGGAATGCACGGATATAACGTGAGCAACTGGCTGGTTTCGCAGATAGGCGCACCGGGCTTATGCCTGTTGTTGCTGGTGACTGCGCTCCTGTTCCTGGTCTATCTGAGCAGTGAAACGGTGCGGCTGATACGCAAAGCGCTCCATCCGGAATTCAAGCGGAAGAAGAAAACGGAAGCCACGCCGGAAGAACCCAAGAAATACACTAACCCGGAACCTGCCGTAGTGGACTTCGAGCTGGAACAGCCCGTCCGGACGAAAGAATATGAAAAGCCCGAAGAACAGCCTCCCTTCCCTTTTGAGAGCAAGCAGGCTGAGGAACTGGATATGGAAATTGAGATGCCACAGCCTGCCGATGAATACGAGCCACAGGAGGAGGACACGGAGCTAAGAGAAGAGCCGGACTTCAGCGTGGGAGACGAAGCGACCGAGGAAGATGAAGAGTATCGCGGCCCTTCGCTCACGCCTTACAATCCCCGGTTGGACTTGGAGAACTACAAGTTTCCGCCATTAGACTTGCTGCATCAGTATGACGATGACGGTCCGAACATAGACATGCAGGAACAGAATGCAAACAAAGACCGCATCATCAAGGTGTTGCGCAGCTTCGGCATCGAAATCAGCTCCATCAAAGCCAGCGTAGGACCCACCATCACGCTGTATGAAATCACGCCTGCCGAGGGGGTACGCATCTCCAAAATCAGGAATCTGGAAGACGACATCGCGCTGAGCCTGTCGGCACTGGGCATTCGTATCATTGCCCCCATACCGGGCAAAGGCACCATCGGTATAGAAGTGCCCAACGCCAATCCGCGCATCGTGTCCATGCAGTCCATACTGAGCAGCAAGAAGTTTCAGGAGACTACCTTCGAGTTGCCCGTGGCATTGGGTAAGACCATTACGAACGAAGTGTTTATGGTGGATTTGGCCAAGGCTCCACACATGCTGGTAGCCGGAGCCACCGGACAAGGTAAGTCGGTGGGTCTGAATGCCATTGTCACCTCCCTGCTCTACAAGAAGCATCCGGCCGAACTGAAGTTTGTGATTGTGGACCCGAAGAAAGTGGAGTTTTCGGTCTATGCACCTATCGAACGCCACTTCTTGGCCAAGCTGCCCGACGGAGAGGATGCCATCATAACCGATGTGACCAAAGTGGTGCAGACGCTGAACTCGCTCTGTGTAGAAATGGATACACGCTATGACTTGCTGCGCAAAGCAGGGTGTCGCAACATCAAGGAATATAATGCGAAGTTCATCAACCGACAGCTGAACCCCGAAAAGGGACACCGCTTCATGCCCTACATCGTTATCATCATCGACGAGTTTGGCGACCTGATTATGACGGCAGGCAAGGAAGTGGAACTGCCGATATGCCGGATTGCCCAGTTGGCGCGTGCCGTGGGCATTCACGCCATCATCGCTACCCAACGACCTACGACCAACATCATTACGGGTACCATAAAGGCCAACTTCCCTGCCCGCGTGGCATTCCGAGTGGCTGCCATGATGGACTCGCGCACCATCCTTGATCGCTCCGGTGCACAGCAACTGGTAGGTAAGGGAGACATGTTGTATCTGCAAGGAAACGACCCGGTGCGCGTGCAGTGCGCCTTCGTAGATACGCCCGAAGTAGAGAAAATAGCCGAATACATCAGCAAGCAGCAAGGTTATCCCACTGCATTCATGCTGCCCGAATATGTGGGCGAAGAAGGCGAAAGCAGCATGGGCGACGTCGATATGAACCGTCTGGACCCGCTGTTTGAAGATGCAGCCAAGCTCATCGTGGTTCACCAGCAAGGCTCCACTTCGCTGATACAACGCAAATTCTCCATAGGCTACAACCGCGCCGGACGCATCATGGACCAGTTGGAAAAGGCCGGCATCGTAGGCCCTACGCAGGGAAGCAAAGCGCGTGACGTATTGTGTATGGACCTGACAGATTTGGAGATGAAGCTGAACAATCTGCAACAATAATGTGTATAAAGAAAAAAGAATGAATCTTATGAGAACGACAAGAATATACGTACTGATAATGGCTGTGTGTCTGTGTACCCATGTCTTTGCCCAAAAAGACAGACAGGCACGGGAGGTATTGGACAAGACGGCCACCGTAATGAAGGAAGCCGGCGGCATACGTGCCACCTTCGGCGGAACGGCAACAGGCACACTGCTGCTGAAAGGTGAACGGTTCTACCTGAACAGTGGCGGAGTGCAAAGCTGGTTTGACGGACACACGCAGTGGAGCTATCTGGAAAGCAGCGAAGAAGTGAACATCAGCAACCCCACTCCCGAAGAACTGCAAAACATCAACCCGTATGCCCTGCTTTCGCTCTACAAGCAGGGATATGACTACAAGTACGTGGGCGCGAAGAGCCGAAACGGCAAACAGGGGTATGAGGTGATACTGACACCGGAGCAAAAGCAGGACATTGCGTCCATCACCCTGTTTGTGTCGCAAACCTACCAGCCTATATATATAAAGGTGGAGCAAGAAAACCAGCCGGCCAATGAAATCATCGTGACCTCCTTCCAGACCGGACAGTCACTGGACGATGCCACATTCCGGTTCGACAGGAAGAAATTCCCCGATGCCGAAATCATTGACTTGCGATAAGGAAATAAGTATATACCCTATAAACTAAAAAACATTATGAGCACAGAAAGAGTAAAATGCCTGATCATCGGTTCCGGTCCTGCCGGCTACACAGCCGCCATCTACACGGGACGCGCCAACATCTCCCCGGTCTTGTATGAAGGAATACAGCCCGGCGGACAGTTGACAACCACTACGGAAGTAGAGAACTTCCCGGGCTATCCCGAGGGAATAAGCGGTCCGCAACTGATGGAAGACCTGCGCAAACAGGCCGAAAGGTTCGGAGCAGACATACGCAGCGGAATAGCCACGGCAGCCGACTTGAGCCAACGTCCTTTCCGCATCACCATCGACGATGAAAAAACCATCGAAGCAGAAACCGTGATTATCTCGACTGGAGCTACAGCCAAGTATTTGGGACTGGAAGACGAACAGAAATATGCCGGAATGGGCGTAAGTGCATGTGCCACTTGCGATGGATTCTTCTATCGCAAAAAGACCGTAGCCGTGGTGGGTGGCGGTGACACAGCCTGCGAAGAAGCCATCTACCTGGCCGGACTGGCCAAGCAGGTGTATCTGATAGTACGCAAACCGTTCTTGCGTGCGTCAAAGATTATGCAGGAACGCGTCATGACACACCCGGGCATCAAGGTGTTGTTCGAACACAATGCCGTAGGCCTGTATGGAGACAACGGCGTGGAGGGCGTACATCTGGTAAAACGCATGGGCGAAGCCGACGAGGAGCGTTACGATGTAGCTATCGACGGGTTCTTCCTGGCCATCGGACATAAGCCGAACTCCGACATATTCAAACCCTATCTGGACACGGACGAGGTGGGCTATATCATCACACAGAACGGCACGCCGCTGACCAAAGTGCCCGGTGTGTTTGCCGCAGGCGATGTGGCCGACCCGCACTATCGACAGGCCATCACCGCTGCCGGAAGTGGCTGTAAAGCCGCCATCGAAGCCGAACGGTTCCTGTCGGCCAACGGATTATTGGGAAACTGAAAGTTGACTTCGTCATACAAGGGCAACCCAACCATGCAATGAGATTATTCGATTCATATTAATTAAAAACACAACAGACACCATGACACATTCTTTTAAAAAGAAAATGGTTGCCGCCTCATTCATTTTGAGTAGCATGTTTGTGGCATCTGCCCAACAGATGCCACCTATCCCTACGGACCCTGCTGTCCGCATCGGTAAACTGGAAAACGGATTGACCTATTACATCCGTCATAACGAACTGCCCGAGAAAAGGGCTGACTTCTACATTGCCCAGAAAGTAGGTTCCATTCTGGAAGATGACCATCAGCGCGGACTGGCGCACTTTCTGGAGCACATGTGTTTCAACGGCACGGAGAACTTCCCCGGCAAAACACTGATCAAGTATCTGGAAAGCATCGGCGTGAAATTCGGTGAGAACCTGAATGCCTATACCAGCATAGACGAAACGGTGTACAACATCTGCAACGTACCCGTTATCCGCGACGGAGTGGCAGACTCCTGCCTGCTCATCCTACACGATTGGGCAGACGGACTGACACTGGCTCCTGAGGAAATAGACAGCGAACGCGGAGTCATACACGAAGAATGGCGCACCAGCAGCAATGCCATGATGCGTATGTATGAAAAGGTGTTGCCCATCATCTATCCAGACAACAAATATGCCTATCGCCTGCCTATCGGTATCATGGAAGTGGTAGATAATTTCCCCTATCAGGCTTTACGCGATTATTACGAGAAGTGGTATCGCCCCGACCAGCAAGGCATTGTTGTGGTTGGCGATGTTGATGTCGACCGCATTGAAGCGAAGATAAAGGAACTGTTCTCTCCCATCCGTATGCCCGAGAATCCGGCTGAACGCGAGTATTTGGGCGTGGCAGACAACCAAGAGCCCATCGTGGCCATTGCTTCGGACAAGGAACAGACCATGCCCATGGCTTATGTGATGTACAAGCACGATGCCATCCCCAACGAACAGAAAGGAACCTTGGACTACCTGCTCCTGAACTACCTGAAGGATATGGCAAGCAACATGCTGAACTCCCGTCTGTATGAACTAACGCAGACAGCCGAACCGCCCTTCATCGGTGCACAGGCCGGTGACGGAGAGTTTATGCTTTCCAAGACGAAGGATGCTTTCACCGGCTATGTGCGCAGCAAGGAAGACGGCATGGAAACAGCCCTTACTGCCCTGGTGCGCGAGATAGAACGTGCCCGCAAGTTTGGTTTCACCGCTTCCGAATATGCCCGCGCCAAAGCAGACTACCTGCGTACGCTGGAATCTGCCTACAACGAACGGGACAAGGTGAAGAACGATGCCTATGTGGACGAATACGTTCGTCACTTCATCGACAACGAGCCTATCCCCGGCATCGAAAACGAATATGCCATCATGAACCAGATTGTGCCCAACATTCCCGTAGAGGCTGTGAACAGCGTCATCAAGGAACTGGTGAACGACACATGTAATCTGGTAGTCTGCGTGTTCTTCCCCGAAAAAGAAGGTCTGGCCGTTCCCACCCGCGAACAAGTGCTGGAAGCCATAGACAAAGTGAAGCACGAGGAAATCACGGCATACGAAGACAAAGTGTCAGACGAACCGCTGATGAGCGAAACACCCCGGCCGGGACAAATCGTAAAGACGGAAGAAGGTCCGTTCGGTTCTACCGTGCTGACACTCTCCAACGGAGCTCGCGTCATACTGAAGCAGACCGACTTCAAGGCCGACGAAATACGTATGCGTGCGTTCAGCCCGGGCGGAAGCTCCCTCTTCCCCAATGAAGAAATCATCAACATCAGTGTGATGAACTCCGTAGCCGGATTGGGCGGTTTGGGCAACTTCAGCAATGTGGATTTGGAAAAGGTGCTGGCAGGAAAGAAAGCAAGCATCAATGCCTCTGTAGGTGGAACCAACGAAGGACTCAGCGGAAGCTGCTCACCGAAAGACCTTGAAACCATGATGCAGCTGGCCTACCTGTCGTTCACCGCTCCGCGCATGGACGAAGATGCCTTCACTTCCTACAAGACCCGCCTGAAAGCATCGCTTGCCAACCAGGAGGTAAACCCGATGAGTGCTTTGCAAGACACGCTGACACAAGCCCTCTATATGGGACATCCGCGTGCCATCCGTCTGAAAGCCGACATGGTGGACCGCATAGACTATGCCAAGATTATGGATATGTATCGCGACCGCTTCAAAGATGCCAGCGACTTCACTTTCATTTTCGTAGGAAACATCGACATGGAAGAAGCCAAGCCGCTTATCGAAACCTATATAGCTTCACTGCCTTCCATCAACCGTCAGGAAACATTCAAGGACAACCAGATGGATATGCGCAAGGGAGAATATAAGAACATATTCAGCAAGCAACTGGAAACACCGAAGGCCACCGTGCTGGTGATAAACAACGGCACTTGCGCCTACACGCTGAAGAACCAGGTTATGATGAGCATGCTCTCTCAGATACTGAACATCATGTACACCGAAAGCGTGCGCGAGAAAGAAGGTGGCACGTATGGCGTAAGTGCATACGGCAACCTGAGCAAGTATCCGAAAGAAGAAGCCGTACTCCAGATTTATTTCGATACCGACCCGGCCAAGCGCGAGAAGATGACAGGCATCATCCTGAGCGAATTGGAACAGTTTGCCACCGAAGGTCCGTCAGCTGAGAACCTGGCCAAGGTCAAAGAATTCATGCTGAAGAAACATGCCGAGAACGCCAAGGAGAACAGCTATTGGGTGAACATGCTGGACGAATACTTCTGGGAAGACATTGACCTGAACACCGGTTACGAAGACGTGGTGAACAGCATTACCGCAGAAGATTTGGAAGCCTTCACCAAGGCTCTGCTGGATCAGCGCAACCGGATAGAGGTAAGCATGACTTCGGAAGAAACGAAATAATACTTTTTTTCATCGGAATTATGCTTTTATCCATCATCCGAAAAAATCAGAAACTTGCCGCAAAGCGGAATCCTGCATTCGACAGGAACCGCTTTGCCAAGCTACTGATTTATTTTATGGTCGCATTTTGGGCAGCCTACCTCGTATTCATCGGGGTTGGGCTGTTCTTTGCTTTTGAGGATATCTTCCCCAGCATGGAGCCTTACCACATCATGAACCGGGGACTGATTTACCTGCTGCCGGTTGACTTCCTGATTCGTTTCATGGCGCAGCCCTCCATCTCGCAGGAAGTAAAGCCCTATCTGCTCATGCCTGTCAAGAAAAACAAGCTGATAAACACTTTCCTGCTGCAATCGGGACTCAACTCCTACAACTTCTTCTGGTTCTTCCTGCTGGTTCCCTTCGCCTTGCTGTCGGTCATCCGTTTCTATGGCTTTGTGGGCCTCGTGTGCTACATGGTCGGCATCTGGCTGCTCATGGTGATGAACAATTACTGGTATCTCATCTGCAAGACATTGCTGAATGAGAAACTGGTGTACATCCTGCTTCCTCTCTGCGTATATGGACTGGTGGCAGCCGTGGAGTTTATCCCCGACGACCTTCCGGCAAGCACGCTCATGATGAATTTGGGCGAAGGATTCATTGAAGGTAATCCTCTCTCCTATCTGGCCGTACTGGCAGCCATCGCCCTGCTGATATTCATCAACCGGCGGATGCAGCTGCACTTCATCTATCAGGAGATAGCCAAGGTGGAGGACACCAAGATGAAGCACGTGTCGGAATACAAGTTCCTGGACCGCTATGGCGACGTGGGCGAATACCTGCGCTTAGAGTTGAAGCTGTGCCTGCGAAACAAGACCGTGAAGACACAGCTCCGCATGGGACTCATCATCATGCTGATGTTCTCTGTACTGACAGCCTTTACCGATGTGTACGACGGAAGCTCCATGACCAACTTCATCTGTATCTACAACTATGCCATCCTGAGCATCATGACGCTGGCGCAAGTCATGTCTTTCGAAGGCAATTACTTAGACGGGCTGATGAGCCGCAAGGAATCCATCTACAACCTGCTCCGTGCCAAGTATTACCTGAATTGCCTCATCTTGCTCATACCCTTTGCCATCATGATGGTTCCGGTGTTCAAGGGCAAGATAAGCTTCCTCATGGCAGTGTCCTACATGTTATTCACGGCAGGCTTCATATTTGCCATGCTTCTTCAGATGGCTGTCTATAACAAGAAGACCATTCCGCTCAATGCCAACCTGATGAAAAGCAACCGGGGCGGTTCGATGTTTCAAACGGTCATCACTTCGGCTGCATTCTTCCTGCCGCTGATTATCAACTCAGCACTGACGGCATTCTTTGAACAAGACACAGCCTACTGCATCCTGATGGCTATCGGGCTGGCACTGATGTGCACACACAATCTTTGGATTAAGAACATTTACAACCGTTTCATGAAACGCCGCTATGAAAACATGGAAGGCTTCCGTGACTCGCGATAACAGAACAAGTGTATGAATATTACCATCGAACAATTACAGAAGAACTTCGGCACGAAAGTGGCCGTAGATATAGAAAGCTACACCATCCAGAGCGGTGACATGTTGGGACTGGTGGGCAACAACGGAGCCGGAAAGACCACCCTGTTCCGACTGATACTGGACCTGCTCAAGGCAGACAGGGGCAACGTGTGCATAGGCACTACGGACGTAAGCCGCAGCGAAGACTGGAAGAACATCACCGGTGCATTCATCGACGAAGGTTTCCTGATAGATTATCTCACACCGGAAGAATACTTCTACTTCGTGGGACGCATGTACGGACTGAAAAAAGAAGTGGTGGATGAACGCGTAGCCAAGTTCGACCGTTTCATGAACGGCGAAGTGATAGGCCACAAGAAGCTGATACGCAACTATTCGGCAGGAAACAAGCAGAAAGTGGGCATCATTTCGGCCATGTTGCACCAGCCGCAGATACTGATACTGGACGAGCCGTTCAACTTCCTCGACCCCAGCTCGCAGTCCATCATCAAACATCTGCTGAAGGCATACAACGAAGAAACCGGAGCCACGGTTATCATATCGAGCCACAACCTGAACCACACGGTAGATATCTGCCAACGCATCGCCCTGCTGGAAAACGGGAAAATCATACGCGATATAGACAACCGGGATTATTCCGCCGAAAAGGAATTGGAAGATTATTTCAACGTGACCGAATGAAAAAACTATTTTTCCATCTGTTGACAATGGGTGTACTGACGGTGCTGCTCGCCTCGTGCGGCACGTCAGCGCCCCATTACGATTATCAGGAACTGGCACGTGCCTCCATCCGCTTAGGCATGGACATCGACATGAACGACAACCACCGGCTCTATGTAGAGTCGGCCCAATGGATAGGCGTGCCCTATCGGGGCGGCGGCAACACCAAACGGGGCATAGACTGCTCCGGACTGACCTCGCAAATCTATCAGAAAGTATATCGGAAGAAACTGGAACGCAGTTCGGACGACCAGCGCAGAAAGGACTGCCGGAAAGTAAGCAAAGCGAAGCTGCATGAAGGCGACCTGGTGTTCTTCCACAACGGCAGGAAGAAACGAGAGGCTTCACACGTGGGCATCTACTTGAAAGACCGTAAATTCATCCATGCCAGCACCAGCCGCGGGGTCATCATCAGCAGTCTGGACGAAGACTACTATCAGAAGCATTGGCTGAGCGGCGGACGGCCATAGCCACACACAGTTATCCCGACAAGGTCGGGGGAAAACTCTTGAATTTCCCAAATAGAACTATCATTTTGTAAACTTGAACACTTTTTATTACCTGATTTCTCTTTGAGTTCAGAAACTTTTTGCTACCTTTGAGCCGTTAACCATATAACGAACAAAAACAACCGTAAAAGCTATGAACAATAAAGAATTAGAGCTGAATCCTAATCAGGTGGTAGCATTCCTTGGCAAACCTAACACAGAGTTTACCAAAGCAGACATTATACGTTACATTCAGGAGAACGGCATCCGCATGGTCAACTTCATGTATCCTGCGGGCGATGGCCGACTGAAGACGCTGAACTTTGTAATCAACAATCTGGCCTATCTGGACGCCATACTTACCTGTGGCGAACGTGTAGATGGTTCCAGTCTGTTCTCTTTCATCGAGGCAGGCAGCAGCGACCTCTATGTGATTCCGCGTTTCCGCACCGCATTCCTTGATCCGTTTGCCGAAATCCCCACACTGTCCATGTTGTGCTCCTTCTTTAATAAGGATGGAGAACCGCTGGAAAGCTCACCGGAATATACCCTGCACAAAGCTTGCCGTGCATTCCAGGATGTAACCGGCATGGAGTTCCAGGCTATGGGCGAACTGGAGTATTACGTCATCGCTCCCGACTGCGGCATGTTCCCCGCCACCGACCAAAAAGGCTATCACGAATCGGCCCCGTATGCCAAATTCAACGACTTCCGCACACAGTGCATGGCCTACATCGCACAGGCAGGCGGACAGATAAAGTACGGACACTCCGAAGTAGGCAACTTCACGCTGAACGGCATGATATACGAACAGAACGAAATTGAGTTCCTGCCCGTGTGCGCACAAGACGCTGCCGACCAGCTGATGATAGCCAAATGGATTATCCGCAACCTGGCCTACAAGCACGGCTACGACATCACTTTCGCCCCGAAGATTACTACCGGAAAGGCAGGTTCGGGTCTGCACATACACATGCGCATCGTGAAAGACGGACACAACCAAATGTTGACCGACGGCGTATTGTCCGAAACAGCCCGCAAAGCCATTGCCGGCATGATGGAGCTGGCTCCGTCCATCACCGCCTTCGGCAATACCAACCCGACTTCTTACTTCCGCCTGGTTCCGCATCAGGAAGCTCCTACCAACATCTGTTGGGGAGACCGCAACCGCTCCGTATTGGTGCGCGTGCCGTTGGGATGGGCCGCAAAGGCAGACATGTGCATGACAGCCAATCCGCTGGAAGCTGAAAGCCACTACGACACCACACAGAAGCAGACGGTGGAAATGCGTTCACCGGACGGTTCTGCCGACCTCTATCAGCTGTTGGCCGGACTGGCTGTGGCCTGCCGCCACGGTTTCGAGTTGGAAAATGCAGCCGAAATAGCCGAAAGAACGTATGTAAACGTAAACATCCATCAGAAAGAAAATGCTGCGAAGTTGGCTGCTTTGGCACAGTTGCCCGACAGCTGCGCCGCTTCTGCCGATTGCCTGGAGCGTCAGCGTGCATGGTTCGAACAATACAATGTGTTCAGCCCTGCCATGATAGACGGCATCATCCGCAAACTGCGTGCATACGAGGACAAGACCCTGCGTGCCGACCTGGAAGGCAAATCGGAAGAAATGCAGAAACTGGTTACCCGCTATTTCCACTGCGGATAATGCGTT
>JAUNIV010000367.1 GCA_030523385.1 Bacteroidales bacterium
CCACATCGTCGAAGCGCACCATCACGCAGTGCGTCTTCGGGTTCAACTTGGGATTCCTCCCGTACTTGCTGTTCTTGTTCATCTTGTCTTGTCCTTTCTGTTTAATGGTTCATACATGGTCTAATCTCCGATTAAAAAACTTGGAAATTGTCCGACTGCGGAGGATAATTCAGTCCACGGCAGTGCAAGGCTTTTCAGTAACCGGGAAGTGCCGGAGTAACTGAAAAGACATCTTGCTGTGTCTTTGAGGACACAAAAAATCCTCCGCTTGTCGGATTGGTTTGTGAGTGCAATAACTCGTTTAGAATGTCGGTCAAACCGATGGAGTGCATCCACCGGCTTGACCGGTTCCATCGCAATCCGCTCAGAGCTTGCGCCATTGCTCGATGTCCTCCCGGTAGGTCTCAAGGTGTAGGCGAACGAGGTTCTCGACCATTCCCGATGCGCTCATGCCCCTGCCGCCGAAGTAGCGGACAATCCTGTCCAGACTGTCGCGCACCTCGCCGCTGACGAACACGGGCTTGCGGTCTGTAATCTTGGGGACTTGCAGGTAAGTGGTACGGTACTCGTCCAATGACAGCCAGCGTTGCTTGCTGCTGATACGCCTCTGCGGCATTGCCGCTTTTCCGGGCATGTCACTTACGGTTTCCTCATGCACTTCATTCGCCGCTTCTTCCGCTGTTTCTTCCGTCACGGCGGTTCCCGTTCCAGAGGTACCGGGAGCATCGGTATGTTCCGGCCCGTTCGGTTCCAAACCGATACGCTTGTAGAAGTCATTCAAGGATGTCCTGTCACGGGATTCCCTGCGCCCCATTCTTTCCACGATTTCCTGAACTTCTTGTTCACTGATGGTTGGTTCTTTTTTTGTTGCCATAAAAATAGATTGATTAAGTTATTACTGTGGTCTTGGGCTGTGCCTCGACCGATTGTCGCCAGCGAAATAAGGCGTTTCAATGCAGTCAGTCAAGCGTTTGGATTCGATTCGGCAATTTTGTGTGGCTTTGCTTAATACCTGTCCGGGCATCGGTGCAGACTTCGCCAATTTGCCGGAATGCTTGAATCAGATTAAATGCGATGTGAAAATGGAATAAGGGCTTATTTCCAATCCCACCGATGGTTTGTTCTGTCTTGTTAAGAATACGGCAATGGTAGTCCATTCCTACACTTATTACAATATAGACACGGCAATCGGGTGGGAAAGATGTATTTAGCCATTACTACTATGGACAACCGCTACATCGTTATGCCACAAGCTGCCAGTTTTGAAAAATCCATTGTTTTATAAAGGTTTACCCTTTTCTTTGCGGCGAGAAGAAACAATAACAAAAAAATGAAGTATATGGAAATAGTATCAATCGAAAGAAAGACCTTTGAAGCGTTGGTCGCCAAGTTCGACCATTTCGTCCGCCGCATGGAAGCCATCTGCCAGCGGCACGGAGAGAAGAAAATGGCAGAATGGATGGACAATCAGGACGTGTGCCGGATGTTGAACATCAGTCCGCGCACGTTGCAGACCCTGCGAGACAACGGCACACTTGCCTACTCGCAGATAAACCACAAGACATACTACCGTCCCGAAGACGTTCAACGCATTGTTTCCATAGTGGAAGACAGACGGAAAGATGCAAGATTCAAGGGAAGAACAATATGAACTTGATTCAATGAGCGAAGTAAAATAACAATACCCACTAAATCCAAAGTATATGAATGAACTGATTAACAAGGACAGCGAGTGGATAATCCACTTCATGGGCAGCATTGACCGTCTGCTTGACAGCTTTGAGCGTATGACCGCCAACTACCGCCCGACACTGGGCGGCGAGCGTTTCTTCACCGACAAGGAGGTTTCGGTACGGCTGAAAGTGAGCCGCCGGACACTTCAGGACTATCGTAATGAGGGGCGCATCCCCTATATCCAATTAGGCGGCAAAATTCTCTACCGTGAATCCGACATCGAAAGGATGCTTGCAGACGGTTACCGCTCCGCCTATCGGCTGACTGGCACATGATTTGAAGTCTGGCTAACGAAAAAAAGAATGGCTTACGGATGAAGCGTCATTTCCATGCTTCGCCGTAAGCCGTTCCTTTTCCCTGCATCCGTTTTTCCTAATACGCCGCCCGCCGTTGTCAAGGTCTGGCTTCGAGACGGTAAATGTCTAACATTGTAGTGGTCAAAGTCTGACATTGGCAAAACAGGGTGTCGGGCTTCTGTCTATCAACTGCCCCACACATTGCCTGTCCTGCCAACGGAAACAAAGAACATTATCGGACTTGCCTTCGCGGTTTCGCCCACTTTATGCGTCACGTATCGTCGGAAAGCCATACTCTCTTTGCTGCATATTCTGAATGCAATGGCCATAACCATTTCAATGCTGTAAACATCACAGCTGATTCCATCCGCTTGCCTGACGTATCTCATTGTGTCAAGTTCACTCACCTCCTTGTTCTTATAAATAGAATGGATTGCCTTGCGGACGTGGCTGGAGAACACGCCGAACAGGTCGGTTATCTCCTGTTGTGTCATCCATACGGGAGCGGTCGGTATCGTGACCGCACCCATTTCACTGATAGTAATGATTCCTCTATTCATACTACTTCTTTCCATTTAAAATCCAAACAAAGTTGGATAATTCATTAATAATTAACTTTA
>JAUNIV010000368.1 GCA_030523385.1 Bacteroidales bacterium
ATTGTTTTATTGTTGATTTTCTGTTTTTACCTTGCTTCATCCGAATTTATCAGATAGACAATGGTATTATACTTGATTTTCGCCTTGTTCTTCCGGATGTTGGAAGAGAGTGCCGACGTGGCGGAGTTGTACATGTTCTGCAAGGCTTGCAGGGCGACCGCCTCCCCGGAAATTCCCGACCCGTAGCCGTCCGATTCAAAGCTGATATTTTGCTGTACCGTGCTGGCACTTGCATCTTTCATAAAGTCACGGAATGCGGATTCCGGCACATAGAACCCCTCCATACCGTCATTGTCAAACACGGACAGGTTGACCTTGATGAACTTGCCCCCGGCCAATATGCTGGTGATGGCCGCACGTACACGCTGCTGTCCGAAACCCGTCACCGTCCCGTACAGATAGGTGTTCTTTTTGAGCCTTGTCCCGCCCACCGCCACATCATCGAGCAGCTTGAAGCGTAGCCGGGTACCTTCCTTCGCCTTGGTGGTCTGGTCTATCATCGCTCGGATAAGCGTGGCATCCGCCGTACCACTTTCCGCTTCCACCGTGTGGAACTTGTCCGCGTTGGTATCGGACGACCTGATGACCAGATTCGGGCGGTTACGTTCCTTCTCTTCCTCCCGTACCCGGGCGATGGAATCCGCACGTTGTCGGCGTGCCGCCTTTTCCGCATCCTCCCGGCCGATACCCAGCCCGCTCTCGATGGCTTTCTGCCGTTCGTAACTGCGCCGTTGTATCTCTTCCAGGTCACGGGCGAAATCATCCTGAGAAGAATAGCCGTTACCGTTATTTGTCGGATTGTCACCGTATGCGTAAGCATTGATGTGTTTTCGTGATTCGGCAAGCGAGCGTTCCAGCTCTTCCATTTCCTGCTGTTGACGGATGCGTTCCGCCTCGGCTGCGTCAAGACGATCCAGTTCCTCTTCCGAATAGCCGTGCTCCAATTCTTCGTTTTCCTTCTTCTCCTCGCCAAGTGAGCCGACAGCAGTAAAGGCATCCTCGTCACCGAAGTGCCGGGACATTTCATACATCTTGTCGCCCGCTTCCTCCGCCCGGGCTTCCGGCAGTTCCATATTGATGCGGTCAGTGGCGACTTCCTGTTTCTCATCCTCGCCACCCCCGAAGGTCTGCATCACGAAGTATATCAAGGCGCAAAGCGGCACGAAGATGACCAGCGGGAAGATATACTTGGGCTGTTTGAAATTTACTTTAATCATGGTTCTTTTCCTCGTTGTTATTCAATGATTTGACAATATGTTCCAGTTGCCTATACCGTTTGATGATACGGATGGAATCCCCGTGTGTCTTATGAGGAACGGCTATCAGCGAATCCAGTTCCTCCCGGATAGACAGGCCATCCGTGACCAGTTCCATCAGCGTAGTTCGGTGCCTTTCCTTGTTCGCCTGGATGGTATGGAATCCGCTGAAAACCGGTCCCATTCCGGCAATGATGCTTACCTCCGGTTCATGCGCTCCCGTATTTCTGCTATCTATGACAATGGTGCCAATCAATAGCATAATCAATGCACCTGTCACATAGACAAAAGTACGTCTCGGATGCTTGGCAGCCCATGCGTTTGCCAACCTGATTCGTGCGGCCAACCGCCACCGGATGCCGATTGCCGCCATCTTGGGACGCAGCCAGTCCGCAAACGCCTGATGGGTCTGCCAACGGCTGTCCTGCAATTTCCTCTTGATCGATTTCATATTCCTTGCACGTTAATAATCCAAATCCTTGTTCTCTATGGTTCTCCAGCCGGTAATCATCAGCCCGTGGGGATTGTTGCGCGTCCTCGGCACGCTTTCGATAAATCCGGTCGTGACCATCGAGCGTTTCATGTCACGGGTACGCCGCTTGATAAGCTGCGTACCGTAATAGGTGAACTTCCGTTCATGCTCATCAAAGCTGATGGAGTCGCACATAATGGTACAGACCGCCGATGAGGATATGATGTCGGAGTAAAAGCCGTTCTCGTCCAACGCCTGTTTCTGTTTGAGTGCCGTCCCGTCCGCCATGTACATCGCCTTGCCGACCGTCCACTTGATATAGTCGTTATCGGGCGGCAGGTTGAAAAAATACTGATGGAAGAGCTGGATATGCGCTTTCGCCTCCATCGTGAAATTGGCTTCCAGTTGCGCACGCTGTGCCAAAAACGGGATGTCACCGTCAAGGATGTATATCTGTTCCCGTTCCTTGGTTACCAGTGCCACGCAGCACCAGACGGTAAATCCGCAGATGACCACACAACCGCATACGGTTGCGATGACCGTCATCATGGCGAGCTTGGTTTTTTGTTCTAATGATTGTATCAGCATATCTGTTATCGTTTTAAGTTTATGATGGCATCATTGCTTTGGCTCCACCCGTCACCGTGTTTCCGGCTACCGCCCCGGCAGTAGCTGTAATGCCTACGGCGGTTGCGCCTGCTGCGGAACCCGCTCCCGAGCTTACGCCGCCCGGAATCAGCCAGGAAGCCACTTCGGGGACAAAGCGGATGATGTAGGCACCCACCAACATCCCCATGGCATACATGCAGTTGGATCCGATACCCTGCAGGCCGAGTGCGCCAATCTGTGACCACGAATTGAGCGAACCGTGCAGCAGGTGGTCGTAAGCGATCATGTCCTGCTGCAAGTTATAAAGC
>JAUNIV010000369.1 GCA_030523385.1 Bacteroidales bacterium
TTTGGTACACATTTAATTCGTTATAAATGTGTCTACCTATATCAGTATAAGACACCTGTTTTTTCGGCAAAGTTACACCTTTATTCAATATATGGAATACATATATCACTATTAGGACGACGATACCATAGAACAGGACGAAAATGTCCCGTGAGATGCCCGTAACTTTGCACCCGAAAAAACTAAAACAAGATATCGTATGAATAAGAAAACAACAAACTCAAAAGCATTCGTCCTGATTGTAACCGGACTGGTATCGGCGTTCGGCCCGTTTGTGACCGATTTCTACCTGCCTGCACTTCCCGCATTGGGCAACTACTTCCAGACAACGGCATCGCTCGTACAGCTCAGCCTGACATTCAGCATGGTGGGGCTTGCCGTGGGTCAGCTCATCATCGGACCGCTAAGCGACAAGTACGGACGTAAACTGCCCCTACAGATTTCGTTATGCCTGTTCTGTCTTTCCACCATCGGATGCCTCTATGCAGAAAGTATCTATGGCTTTGTATTCTTCAGACTCTTGCAAGGATTGGCCGGTGCAGGCGGCGTGGTTATCTCTAAGTCGATTGCCACCGACCTTTATCAGGGTCGGGAACTGATGCGTTTCTTCGCCATGCTTAGTTCGGTGCAGGGTATAGCCCCCATCGGTGCACCTGTCCTTGGAGGTGTGCTGTTAGAGACAACGGACTGGAAAGGTATCTTCTGGGTACTGCTCTTCATCGGCATGGCATTATTGACGTCCATCTGCTTCTTTCGCGAATCTTTGCCTGCCGAAAAGCGGCAACATGCCGGGGTTGGCTCCATGTTCCGCCATTATCTGCCTGTCTTGCGCCACGGACAATTCATGCGCTACGTATGGATACAAGCATTTGCCATGGGCGTGATGTTTGTTTATATAGCTGCCTCTCCGTTCATCTTTCAGGAACACTTCGGCATGTCGCCATTGACCTATAGCCTTTGCTTCGGGATAAATGCCGTGGGCATCATGTTGGGCAGTTTGGCAGCATCGCGTTTTGCGGATGCTTTGACAGCACTTCGCTTCGGGATAAAAGGCTTCTGCTGCCTCAGTCTGCCGGTAGCAGCTTCACTGTTGGTAAGTCCTTCCGTGTGGGTGGTGGAAGGCATGCTCTTCCTGTTTCTGATATTTTTAGGACTGATACTCCCCGGTTCCACTTCCCTTGCCCTCGATTTGGAACGAGATAATTCCGGCAATGCATCTGCACTTTTAGGTTTCCTGATGTTCCTTTTCGGCGGCATGCTCTCACCTCTCACAGGCATAGGAAACATGATCGGCACGACGGCATTGCTCATTGTAGCATGCAGCATCGGGACATGGGCGTGCATGCATGACCGGAAAAGGACACGAAAGGCCGTAGTCTTCATGACACGCAGATAAGGCAGGCGAAGCGTAGGTTTGTCTTAACTTTATAAAAGCCCAACTCTATTTAAATCTCATAAACAACCCATATCACGATTAGGACGAAGACGAGATAGAAGAGGACGAGAACTTCCGCCGCAATGCGCGTAACTTTGTCCCCCGTAAACATCAGATAACAAACGTGATATGAAAAAGAGAACTATTATTGCAATGGCAGGATGCCTACTGTGGCTGACAGCCTGCAAGTCACACACGGGGGAGGCAACGGGCGAAGACCAATATCCATTGCTGACACTTAAACCGGAGAACAGGGAATTGTCCGTAAAGTATTCAGCCGTCATCGAAGGACGGCAAGATGTGGAGATTCGTCCACAGGTATCGGGCACCATTACGCAAGTATGTGTGGACGAAGGTGCACAAGTCCGACAAGGGCAAGTGCTGTTCGTCATCGACCAGGTGCCCTATCGTGCCGCCCTACTGAAAGCAGAAGCGGCTGTGGCTACGGCAGAAGCCAACGAAGCGAATGCCCGCCAGACCTTAGAGGGCAAAGAGATGCTTCACCGCGACAAGGTGATTTCGGACTTCGAGCTGCGTACAGCCCAAAACAGTTACAAGAGTGCGCAGGCTGCCCTCCGACAGGCAGAGGCTGAACGGACAGATGCAGCCAACAACCTATCCTACACCGAAGTGAAGAGTCCCGTAAACGGTTATGCAGGCATGACTTCCTACCGTGTGGGTGCATTGGTCAGCTCCACCATGACCGAACCGCTGCTGACCGTATCGGACAACTCGAACATGTACGTCTATTTCTCGTTGACCGAAAAGCAAGTGTTGGCACTGACTGCACAACACGGCTCGTTAGACAAGGCTTTGGATTCCTTTCCCGATGTGTCGTTGGTGCTGAATGACGGCAGCACGTATGAAACGAAAGGACGGGTGGATGTCATCAGCGGCATCATCGACAAGACAACAGGTGCAGTCAGGGTACGCGCCGTATTTGCCAATCCCGACAAACGGCTGATGAGCGGCGGAGCAGTAAATGTGGTTGTACCTTATTATAAAGAGAACTGTTTAGTCATTCCGCAAGAAGCCACCTACGAGATACAAAACCGTGTCTTTGCCTACAAAATAACAGACGGCAAGCCTACCTCGACCGCCATCAAGGTGTTCGAGATAAACGACGGAAAAGAGTACATCGTGGAGGAAGGTTTGCAAGCAGGCGACACCATTATTGCCGAAGGCGCAGGACTAATCAAAG
>JAUNIV010000370.1 GCA_030523385.1 Bacteroidales bacterium
GTTGGTACTTATAGGGGGATATTTTCTCTACGGAAGTTATGTGGAGCACGTGTTTGGCCCCGATAAAAATAGGAAAACACCTGCCCTGACGATGGCGGATGGAGTGGACTTCATGCCGCTTCCCACCTGGAAGATTTTTATGATTCAGTTTCTGAACATTGCCGGTTTAGGTCCGATATTCGGTGCTATCATGGGAGCGAAGTTCGGCACGGCCTCCTATCTGTGGATTGTGTTGGGAACTATCTTTGCGGGTGCCGTACACGACTATCTGGCAGGTATGCTTTCCATTCGCAACAACGGCGAGAGCCTGCCTGAGATTATAGGCCGCTATTTGGGCTTGCCCACCAAACAACTGATGCGTGCCTTCACCGTGATTCTGATGATTCTGGTGGGAGCCGTGTTCGTGGCAGGTCCGGCCGGTCTGCTTGCCAAGCTGACACCCGAAACTTTGGATGCCACTTTCTGGATTATAGTGGTGTTCCTTTACTACATCCTGGCCACGTTGCTTCCGGTGGATAAGATTATCGGGAAGATTTATCCCCTGTTTGCCATCGCATTGCTGTTCATGGCCGTAGGCATCCTGTTCATGCTTTTGTGGCATCATCCGGAGTTGCCCGAACTGACAGACGGCATCCGGAATACCCATCCGGCGGGATTGCCTATCTTCCCCATCATGTTTGTGTCTATAGCCTGCGGTGCCATCAGTGGTTTCCATGCCACGCAGTCGCCGCTTATGGCACGCTGTATGAAAAACGAGAAGTACGGACGCCCCATATTCTATGGCGCAATGGTGACTGAGGGCATTGTGGCACTTATTTGGGCTGCTGCCGCTACTTATTTCTTCCACAACAATGGCATGGGCGAGAGCAATGCCTCCATCATTGTGGATAGTATCACGAAAGAATGGTTGGGTACCGTGGGTGGTTTGCTGGCCATATTGGGTGTGATTGCCGCTCCCATTACCAGTGGTGACACGGCTTTGCGTTCCGCCCGTCTTATTGTGGCCGACTTCATGCACATGGATCAGAAGAGCATTGTGAAACGGTTGATAATCTGTGTTCCTATTTTTATCGTAACCATCGGTATCTTGCTTTATAGTTTGCGCGATGCGGCAGGTTTCGATATGATTTGGCGTTACTTTGCCTGGTGTAACCAGACGCTTTCCGTCTTCACCTTGTGGGCTATCACCGTATATCTGGTACGCCAAAAGAAGAATTACTTCATTACCCTGCTGCCGGCCCTGTTTATGACGGCGGTATGTTCCACTTACATCTGCATTGCGCCAGAGGGATTGGGATTGTCTTCGCAAGTGGCTTACGCAATCGGTGGGGCTTGTACTTTGTTGGCGGTTGTTTGGTTTGTGGTGTGGCTTAGGAGAAAGTAAAAAGTCTATTGCATGATAATCAGTCACCACTGTCGAGCTTCGGTTGCTTGATTGGTGGTGACTAATTTTTTATGTTAGATTTTGGGTATTAATAGAAATATTTCTATCTTTGTAACCGAATCAATACTATACGATTACAAATGAAATATACAGAATTTCATCGTAAGATTGTGGCGGCGGGATGGAAATACGACCATGCGGAAGGAAGTCATTACTTTTACCTGAAAGACGGGAAGCTGTCAGAGCCGATTCCCTACCATGGAGCAAAGGAAATCCCTGAACCATTGAGAAAAAAGATTGCAAAGGCATTGGGAATCAGATGATCCTTTTCCCTTGTATATTGTGATTGTAAATATAGAGCTACTGGATATGGAAAAGATTATTGTGAACATTTGCGCAAGTTCCGATAGTTTCGGGGCTTATTCTGAAAATTGCGAAGGTATCTATGCAGCAGGTGATACCATCGAAGCATGCAAAAAGGATGTGGAAAAGGCAATTGCACTTATTAAAAAGAACTTGCCGGAAAGTCAGTGGCCGGAGCAGATAAAAGGTGAGTACAAACTGGTATGGCACTACGACGTACAAAGTTTGTTGCTCAATTATGGAACCATGCTTTCCCTCTCCGGACTGGAGCGTGTGACGGGCATTCATCAGAAACAGCTGTGGGCGTACATGCACGGGCGCAGCAAACCGCGTAAACAGCAAAAAGAGCGCATAGAGGAATCGCTTCACCGTTTCGCAGGAGAATTGGCTGACATAGCTGTACTCTGAGCTTAGGGTCTCATCAAGGCTCTTGTCATTTTCGGAGGAAAGGAGGAGGGAATCTTCTTCATCTGTTTATAAGAAAACAGAGGGCGTATCAAAATTTGAATTTTTGATGCACCCTCTGCTATGTTATTAAAATAAATAAACGGCTGAAATCAATACGCATACAAATGCGTGAACGGAATTTCCTTTCCGTCACTGCCTGTTACGCGAAGTTTCAGTATGTTGGTGATCACTGCTTACCGGATGGTGTAGCCGGATGAATGACGATAATTCGGCGTTTTTCTTTAGTTCTTCTTGTAGCATGTCCATGACATACACTGCGCTTTGATAGAATAATCCGGTTCGTTTATTTTCCACTTTGGCATACGTCTGCGAATTATACAGCACATCCATTGCTTCTTCCATCGTCAAATGAAACTCTTCCATCAGCATTTCTACCAAATCTTTAGAGAGGCACTCTATTTGAAACAGCCTGT
>JAUNIV010000371.1 GCA_030523385.1 Bacteroidales bacterium
ATGTTGCATACACATTTGTAATTTAGGCGAAATTCGATTAATATTCCTAAGAATATCAATCATTTATCGAGTTATGTTAAAGTTGGAAATTTCTTTGACTTTAGCTTATATACAAATGTAAACCGGTTAAATTGTTTTCTTTTGTACTTTACAAAGTATAAATGTAAAGTTTACAAATACATATTGTAAATTTGCATTTCTAAATTATTATAATTACTTTTGTAACATCAATAAAATCCGTTATTTTTGGCAATGAAAGAAAGAATAGCTCAAATAATACAAAAAGAAGGGATGACAGCAGGTCAGTTTGCCGAAAAAGTAGGCATCTCGTCTTCAGCCCTGTCACATATCCTCAGTGGCAGAAACAATCCAAGCTTAGACTTCGTTATGAAGATACACAAGGCTTGCGATTACATAAGTCTGAACTGGCTGCTCTATGGAGAAGGCGAAATGGAAACAGATGTAGAAGAGGGCGAGAATGCCATAAATCCCTCCCAAAGTGCGATTCCTCCGGAAAATCGCAAGGAAAATGAGCCAAATGCCCCTTCTTACATCCCTAAAGAAATTGTACGTGAGGAGATTAAGTACATTGAGAAGCCTTCCAGAAAAATCACCGAAATAAGAATTTTCTTCGACAACGGCACTTACGAAATCTTTAAGCCGGAAAATTAGTGCTTCAATTCCGGCAAAATGCCTTGTGTATGAAAGCATAATTGGGTAAATTCGTTTATCTTTGCAACAAGAAACGAATTTACCCAATTTTATTTCATGAAAAAGTATATTTTAGACCTTGTGGTTACGCAGAACATCTCATTGCATGCCAATTATGTTCTGATAAAGCTAACTCATGACTGCCCGCTGCCCGATATGCGGCCGGGACAATTTGCCGAGGTTCGTATCGACGGATCGGCTACCACTTTCCTGCGTCGTCCCATCTCTATTAATTATGTAGATAAAGCGGCTAATGAAGTATGGCTTCTGGTACAGCTGGTGGGCGATGGCACCCGAAAGTTATCTACCGTAAAACCCGGAGACATAGTAAACGCCGTATTGCCACTCGGCAATGGTTTCACCCTGCCGACAACAGACGAGCAGGCTTCACCCTTGCTGGTGGGCGGTGGTGTAGGCACGGCTCCCATGCTGATGTTGGGCTCCGAACTCTCCCACATGGGAATTAAACCCACCTTCCTGCTGGGTGCCCGTTCTTCCAAAGACCTGCTGCAACTGGATATGTTTGAAAAGTTAGGCCCTGTCTATACCACGACAGAAGACGGAAGCATGGGCGAAAAAGGTTATGTGACTCAGCACAGTATCCTCTCTTCCGCGCACTTCGACCGCATTTACACTTGTGGCCCCAAACCCATGATGATGGCCGTAGCCAAATATGCCAAAGCAAACGACATAGCCTGCGAGGTATCATTGGAAAACATGATGGCCTGCGGTGTAGGTGCTTGCCTGTGTTGCGTGGAAAACACGGACGAAGGGCATTTGTGTGTATGTAAGGATGGTCCCGTATTTAATATCAAAAAACTATTATGGCAGATTTAAGTGTTAACATAGGTAACCTGAAGCTGTGTAACCCTGTAATGACAGCATCGGGTACATTCGGATATGGAAAAGAGTTTGAAGATTTTGTCGATCTGGAAAGAATCGGCGGTATCATTGTGAAGGGCACCACGCTCCATCGCCGCGAAGGAAACCCCTATCCGCGCATGGCAGAAACCCCGATGGGCATGCTTAATGCCGTGGGGCTGCAAAACAAGGGAGTGGATTATTTCGTGGAACATATCTACCCGCAGATTAAGGACATACGTACCAATATGATTGTAAACGTGTCCGGTTCGGCCGTAGAAGATTATGTAAAGACAGCCGAAATCATCAACGCGCTGGATGCTATTCCTGCCATCGAGCTGAATATATCCTGTCCCAATGTAAAGCAGGGCGGTATGGCTTTCGGTGTTTCCGCTCAGGGTTGTTCCGAAGTGGTGAGCGCTGTCCGAAAGGTCTATCAGAAGACGCTGATTGTGAAACTGTCTCCCAATGTAACCGATATTACCGAAATTGCCCGCGCTGCCGAAGCATCGGGTGCCGATAGTGTTTCGCTGATCAATACCCTGCTGGGTATGGCCATCGATGCCGAAAAGCGTCGTCCGGTGCTTTCCACCATCACGGGCGGCATGAGCGGCGCAGCCGTAAAACCCATTGCCTTGCGCATGGTTTGGCAGGTGGCCAAAGCGGTGAATATTCCGGTAGTGGGATTGGGAGGAATCATGAATTGGAAGGATGCTGTAGAGTTTATGCTGGCAGGTGCCACTGCCATACAGATCGGTACGGCCAACTTCATAGACCCGGCTATAACTGTAAAAGTTTCGGAAGGTATAAACGACTATCTGGAGCGCCACGGATACACATCCGTTAAAGAAATTATCGGTGCGCTGCAAGTCTGATACTTACTGTTTCTTACTGTAGGGGCGGAATATTTTCCGCTCAATAACGATATAGACATGTGCATTCGGTCGGAAGATATTCCGCCCCTACAGAGATGTGTTACTATCTGATTGAAAGAACATCCGCCATACTCTCAAAAGTACATATTTTTCATTTCAATAAATCAGGCCTTAAGCG
>JAUNIV010000372.1 GCA_030523385.1 Bacteroidales bacterium
AGTTTTTTCACTCATATTTCTTCATGGGCCATTGAATCTATCTTGGTGGGGCAACGGAAATATATGCGTTGCCTCATTAAGATATATGCGTGGGAAGAGGCATTACTGCTGCCTAATCATACCTTCTACCCTCTCCCACTCGCCATCGGTCGGTTCCGGCACTACGCCCAACAGATGGGCCAAAAGGGTATAAATATCGACATTCACAAAAGTAGCAGCCTCGTAGTCCGACTTGAAATCGGGTCCGCAAGCACGAAATATTACCTGCATGTCGGGACTTTGAGGGAAATAACCGTGAGCACCATTCAGATGACGGGGTTCTGTACCAAACTGCCAACCCAAATCGGGAGCCACAATCACATCACCCAAACGGTCACTGCTGCCATACACCAATTCGGCCGGGACTTCTTCTTTCTTCCATACATGTATGTGTTCTATCCCTTCCAATGCACGAAGCACAGAATCGCGACACCCTTCTTTGGTAAATATGCTGGTAGGACTGACACCCATCACCTTATGACACCATTCGGGCTTCACATAATCATTCACGCAGACAAAGCGTTCATCGCTCACCTCGGTCATTCCATGGTCTGACGTCACTATCAGGTTCACCTTGTCGCCTATCGGGAGCGCAAGGATGCGTTGCCACAAGCTACCCATCAAGCTATCCAGTTGGGCTATGACCTGTTTTGTTTCTTCGGCTTCCGGTCCATAGACATGCCCGTTGTGGTCGGGCTCTTCAAAATAGGCCATCACCAATTTAGGACGCTCTTCATCGGGCAGTGAAAGCAGACGTATCACCTCATCCACACGTTCTCCGAAAGTAAGCCGGGGAGTATCTGCCCATACTTTATGATAAGTGGGGAAAGCGCCTTTTATGGCAATATCCGAGCCTACCCAATAGACATTGCCCGTTTTCACGCCCTGCTTTTGGGCAGTAATCCAGATGGGTTCTCCCAAATAATAATCGGGATTATTACGGGTCAGCGAATCGCCCATGGAATACTCCCGATTGTTGTTCGCATCCCAAAACGTATTGTTCACAATGCCGTGATGATCGGGCACCAACCCGGTGGCAAGCGTATAATGGTTAGGGAAAGTGGATGCCGGATAGGAAGGAAGCATGACTGCCCTCACTCCTGCCCTTCCTATACTATCGAGGCAAGGCGTACCGTGAATTTGGGGATAATCCCAACGGAAACCGTCCAATGATACAATGACGGTGTAGTTTTCTCCCAAAGGAAGTTCCTGCTTCTGCTTGCACGAAGCAAAAAAGAAACAGCCAAACAATAATAAGAATAAATGCTTCATAATTCAAGAGTTATATTTCAACTAAAAAAGGTTGCGGCACTGTCAACGCATACAGTAAACCGCAACCCTTATTTTTTATTTCCGAAAAAAGACTTAGAATGTGTACTTCAGTCCGATCTGAGCTCTCCAACGAGAATAGTAGTCGCTGTATGAACGCATGTTGTAATCGGCGTCATGCAAGAACTGGAACTGCTGTGAGCTGGCATTGTAAGTGATGGGGCTGTAATAAACAGCTGCACCGGTTGAAGTGTAACGTCCCCATTTCTTGTTGAACATATTACCGATATTCATGATGTCGAAAGAAACTTCCAACGCATGTGTTTCCTGTCCCACTTTGAAACGGAACTGTTCTGCCAGGTGGAAATCGAAATGATGCTCGAATGTTTCATTGTCGGCATATCGGTCATAGTATTCTCCACGGTGCTTGCTCAAGTAATCATCGGCTGCAATCCATGCCTTCATGTTTGCTCTCTGCTGATCTACGGTGTATCTGGCGTTTGCCAAGAAAGGCATACGGTCAATCTGATCGTCGGTGGGGATAAATATCAAATCATTACCATTAGAACCATCTCCGTTCAAGTCACCATAATAATAGATGGAGTAGGGAGAACCGGAATTACCCGTATAAATCAATCCGACTGTAGTGGTTCTGTTCTTGCCTAAATCTTTCTGATAGAACACCGATACATTGATGCGGTGAGGCACATTGAATGCCGAGTAACCAAGTTCGGGATGATTGGAGTCACCGTGCGTATAGTTGTACATCCAGTTGGATTCGGCTACGGAAGAAGTTCCGCAGTTGATAGACTTTGACTGAGTGTAAGTATAAGATGCCATCACATCAAGACCGAAAGCAAACTTCTTTTCTCCTTTCAGTGACAAGCTATAAGAATAACCCTTGCTGGTATTAGACAATGAATAGATGCCAGTGTATGCATTTGCTCCACTTACCATACTAAACATCGGGCGTTGGTCAAAGTCCATACCTGTAATGACATCTCCCAGTTTTTTACCATTCGTATCATAGGCCAGATTCTGATACATAATATCATTCAGTGTCTTGGAATAAATAGCTTCGGCTGTCCAGTCGATGCCTCCCAATTCAAAGTCAAATCCTAAGTTGAAACGAAGGTTCTGTGAGAATTTAAAGTCCTTATCAAACACATTGATTGTCTGGTTACCGGCAGACAATTTTTCGGCATTAGCCTGCTGTCCGTTCGGGTTCAGAATCAGAGAAAGGTCTGTCGGTGAATATACTCTGTAAGTATTCATGGTCATACCCGTATTGGTGAAGTTATTGCTCAACCAAACAT
>JAUNIV010000008.1 GCA_030523385.1 Bacteroidales bacterium
CCATTCCCTCCGTCAATAAGTAATAAACATAATAATTCTGTTCCTTATGATGATGAGCATACAGGAAAACATTATGGCAATGACAATACAGAAGTTGTAGGAAAAACATCAGGGACGGAAGACGACAAACTTTTTCATTCGATTACGCATAGCATAATGCCGTATAACACAGAAGAAATAGCATACTCTGTCCGAAATCCTACGGTATTCATTTGTGGAACAAAATTAGCAAATCAAGATGAATCTTATGTTAGTAATACTGGAAACTATGAATCCAGAGGAGATTGGATATACAAGACTCATCATGAAACCCTGTGGGGAGGATTGGATCCTCTTATGGACGGCAGCATGAAGTATTATACTATTCCCGGTATGACGGATCAGGCAAAAAATCCTGTTCACATATTCGACAATTATGGAGACAAGAAGTCTATCTATGATCCATGTCCATCAGGTTGGCGGGTGCCGCCTGGAGATTTATGGCTCGGTTTTACAAAAACTGGCCTTAATCCCAATGGCGATTATAGTATAGTAAACACGAGCACACAACCGGTAGGTATAAGTGTAGCTGGAATGTATATGTATATGAACGGCTTTAAGGAAGGAGAAAAAATATTTTTCCCAACACAAGGAACACGGGTCGCTGATGGAAAAATCATAAGGTCTGCAAGTTGTGGTAATTATCATAATGCAACAACCGATGCAACAAATGGTGGTCAACGTGTAAATATCTTGCATATCCATAGCGATACAGGTTTATTCCGCATTTTCGAAACAGGATTCTACATGTATTACGTAAAGTCAGTAGCCGGTCCTATCCGCTGCGTGCGCGACCATAAATAATAAGGTAATATATAGTCTGAAAAAACGCATATATCTTCGATGGCTCATGCATATATCTTCACGAGCCAACGAAGATATATGCGTTGGCTCGTGAAGATATATGCGTGAAATGGATATAGGGGCTATATCCTTGAAATAAAAAGAGGCTGATTCCCATCGGAACCAGCCTCTTTTTATCTAGGAAGCATAAGTTATTACAGATTAACTCTCTTTTCCTGGATTCTGGCTTTCTTACCGGTAAGTTTGCGCAGGTAATACAACTTAGCACGACGAACTTTACCAATCTTGTTTACAGTAATACTGTCGATAGCCGGAGATTCAATCGGGAAAATACGTTCAACACCTACTGTTCCAGACATTTTGCGAACAGTGAAACGTTTCTTTTCACCATGTCCACAGATCTTGATAACAACACCACGATACAACTGTACACGTTCCTTGTTACCTTCAACGATACGGTATGCCACTGTTACAGTATCGCCAGCTTTGAATGAAGGATGCTGTTTGCCAGTAGCAAATGCTTCTTCAGCAATTTTAATTAAATCCATTGTTTGTTAATTATTAAATTGTTTATCGTTACCAACGCAACATATCAAGTAACTCTTCTTTGACAGCGATTGCGCGAAAGCGGTGCAAAAGTACTGCTTTTTTGTCAGCCGACCAAATATTAATTCATATATTTTTCATAGAATATCGTTGGCTGACATCTCTTTTTTGACTACATTTGGCCGATAAAATGAACCGATTATGAAATTAATTCGAATTAAGTACATGGTTCCGCTGACCTTGTTGGCCGGAATCTCTCTGTTTTCAAGTTGTCGCTCAGGCTACTCCGTAGTGGCTGTGGAAGGCGACAGAATGGAAGTGACTGCCGAACTGGATGCCCGTCCGGACAGTGCGGCAATGGCTGTTTTAGCTCCTTATAAAAAGACGGTGGACAGCATTATGTCGCCGGTCATCGGACAAAGCGCCAGGTTTATGGACCGTTTCCGTCCCGAAAGTGAATTGTCTAATCTGGTGGCAGACATCCTCCGCCTTTCTGCTTCTGACTACATAGGTCGTCCGGCCGATGTGGGACTTACCAACATGGGTGGACTGCGTACGGCTCTGCCCGAAGGTGACATCACGTATGGTAACATTTATGAAATAACCCCGTTTGAAAATACGCTGTGCATTGTCACCATGAAGGGTGACTTGCTGAGGCAGTTGTTCGAGAATGTTGCCCGGGTGCATGGCGAAGGACTGAGCGGTGCAAGACTGGTCATATCCGAAGACGGCAAGCTGCTTTCGGCTACCGTGGGAGGAAAGGAGATAGATGACAACAAAGACTACAAGGTGGCCACATTGGACTACTTGGCCGAAGGGAATGACCACATGGAGGCTTTCACTCAAGTGGCAGATGCCGACAAGCTGACTCCCGAAAATGCTACAGTGCGCCAGCTGTTCATGAACTATGTGAGCGAACTGGCCAAAGCCGGCAAGAAGGTGGACTCCAAAATAGAAGGAAGAATAACCGTAGAATGATAAAACATTGATCGCAATGAAACGAATATATTTGCTTTTGGCTGCCGTATGCCTGTGCATGACGCTTGCGGCACAAGATGTGAAAGAACTGCTGATTCTGCATACCAACGATACTCACAGCCGGATAGAGCCTATACCGGAGTCTGATCCGAATCCCGAATATGCCGGGAAAGCCGGATTTGTCCGTAGGGTGACACTTATCAAGGAAATGCGGGAAAAGAATAAGGATTTGCTGCTGTTTGACTGCGGTGACTTCTCGCAGGGTTCACCTTATTATAATATGTTTGGCGGCGAAGTGGAAGTGAAGCTGATGAATGAAATGGGCTATGATGCCGGAACCATCGGCAACCATGAGTTCGACTTCGGACTGGACAACATGGCCCGGATATTCCGGATGGCTAATTTCCCCATCGTGTGTGCCAACTACGATGTGAAGGGAACCGTACTCGAAGGACTGGTGAAACCTTACGTGGTGCTGGAGCGCGACGGTGTGCGGATAGGAGTATTCGGACTTAGCCCCGTTTTGGAAGGACTGGTGCAGGCACATTGTTACGGAGGCGTTGTGTTCAAAGACCCCATAGAAGCGGCACAGCAGGTGGCCGACCTTTTGAAAGAAAAGGAGAAATGTGATTTGGTGATATGCCTTTCGCACTTGGGCTGGCAGGGAGAACCCTACTCGGACGAAACGCTTATTCCGCACACGCGAAACATTGATATCGTGTTGGGAGGACACTCTCATTCTTATTTCGACAAGACCCTGTTCTATAAAAATCTGGATGGCAAGGAGATTCCTTTGCAACAGATGGGAAAGAATGCCGTCTATGTGGGGCGCATGAAGGTAACACTGGAAAAGAACTGACCGGCAGAATGAAGAAGATTGGGTTGATTGCCTGCCTGTGCGTGTGGTGCTGGCAAGCTGTGTGTGCACAGCAGGCCGTGTCCGGTGTGCTGCAAAGGGGAGGAGCGGAAGACCGTGACTGCAAGGCGTGGGTAGATGCGCAGCTTTCTGCCATGAGCCTGAAGGAAAAGATAGGTCAGTTGTTTATCCACACGGTGGCACCGCTCAACACGGCGGCCAACAAGAAGAACATACGCGATGCGGTGAAGGAATACAAGGTGGGCGGGTTGCTTTTCTCGGGCGGACAGTTGGCCGAACAGGTGCAGCTCACCAATTATGCGCAAGGACAGGCGGAAGTGCCGCTGTTCATCACTTTCGACGGGGAGTGGGGACTGGCCATGCGGCTGAAGGATACTCCACAATTCCCCCGAAACAGGGTACTGGGATGCATCTCGCACGATGAACTTTTATATGAATACGGCAAGGAGGTGGCACGCCAGTGCAGGGAGATAGGAGTTCAGATAAACTTTGCTCCCGTAGCCGATGTGGACATCAATCCGCGCAATCCGGTCATCAACACCCGCTCTTTTGGAGGCAGTGCGGATAATGTGGCACGCAAGGTGGTGGCCTATTCCCGTGGATTGGAAGAGGGTGGCGTGCTCTCCGTAAGCAAGCACTTCCCTGGACATGGAGATACCGAAGTCGATTCGCACAAGGCATTGCCGGTGCTGAAGTTCGACCGTGCCCGGATGGACAGCATCGAATTGCGTCCGTTCAGGGAGGTTGTGAAGGCGGGACTCGGAGGTATCATGGTGGGACATCTGGAAGTGCCTGCCCTGGGAAAAGAACCGGCTTCCGTGTCCCGGCAAGTCATTGACGGCGTGCTCCGCGGAGAACTGGGCTTTCAGGGACTGGTATTTACGGATGCGCTGGAGATGAAAGGCATTTCGCAGAAAGAGCAGGTGTGTGCCCGAGCCTTGATGGCCGGAAACGACTTGCTGCTGGCTCCCCGCAATCTGAAACGGGAACTGGACGGGGTGCTGGAGGCGGTGCGCAGCGGAAAACTGACGGAAGAGCAAATCACGGAGAAGTGTCGCAAGGTGCTGACTTACAAATATGCCTTAGGACTGAAAAACCGACCTTACATTCAGCTTTCCGGTTTGGAACAGCGGCTCAATACGCCGGAGACCAAAGAACTGATGCTTCGTCTGCAAAAGGCAGCGGTGACTGTCCCCCGTTGCATTCCCGGTGCGCTTCCGCTCAATGCCGCCCAACAGGGCACGATGGTATTGGGTATCGGTTCGGCTTCAGTCTCTTCGTTCTGCGACCGCTTGCAGAGTAGCGTCCCGATTGCCTATATCGCTGCCGGTTCCGCAAGTCCGGATGTGCTGAAGCGGAAGTTGTTGGGCGGCAAGCGGGTGATTGTGGTCATCTCTTCCAACGATTACAGGAAATATCGTTCGCTGTTGATTTCGCTTCCCGACGCTTTGCCCGTGACTTATGTCTATCTGATGCCTCTGCGCTCCATGCAGGAACAGGAGGCTTATTGGCAGAAGGCATCGGCCGTGGTGCTGGGACATACGGATGCACCGGAAGTGCAGGAATACATAGCCGATGTGATAGCCGGAAAGGCGGTGGCCGACGGACGCATCTCGGTAGGAGTGGGGACATTGCTGCGACCGGGTGACGGTGTGACGATATCGCCGGATATGCCGCGTGTGTATCGCACCGAAGACTATGGCATGGACTCGAAAGTGCTGTCACAGATAGACGACATTGCCTTGGAAGGCATTCGGGCAAAGGCATATCCCGGTTGCCAGATTGTGATTCTGAAAGATGGCAAGCGGGTGTACGACAAGTCGTTCGGCACATTCACCTACGAGGATTCCCGTCAGGTAAAAAGAACGGACCTGTATGACCTGGCTTCGCTGACTAAGACTACCGCCACGCTGCTGGCAGTCATGAAACTTTATGATGAAGGAAAATTCGGCTTGACCGACCCTATATCGAAGTATGTGCCGGCCCTGAAAGGAACGGACAAAGAACGCATCACGATAGAAGATTTGCTGATGCACCAGTCCGGCATTCCTGCCTACTGGCCTTTCTACAAGGCTGCCATAGATGAGGACAGCTACACAGGGGCTTTTTATAAAGCCAGACCCGATGCCTCCCATCATCAGCAGGTGGATACCCGTCTGTTTGCCATTGACCGTTTCGACTATAAAAAAGAACTGATGGCGGAGGCGTATTCCCCGGATTATCCTTTGCAGGTGGCCGACAGCATGTATCTGCACCGTTCGTTTCATGATTCCATTGTGGCGCAGATAGGGCGCATACCTTTAAAGGACAGGCGTTACCGCTACAGTTGCCTGAACTTCATGCTGCTGAAGGAAATGGTAGAAAACCTCAGCGGGAAGTCCATGGACAAATTTCTGGATGAGAACTTCTATGGCCCTATGAAGATGAAGCGCACCCTGTTCCTGCCTTTGCGGAAGTTTGGCAAGGAGGAGATAGTGCCTACGGTGAAGAAAGATTATTTGCGTAAGGGGGAGATGCTGCAAGGCTATGTGCACGATGAGTTGGCGGCCTTTGCCGGAGGCGTATCGGGTAATGCCGGACTATTTTCTACAGCCAACGATGTAGCCAAAGTCTATCAGATGCTGATAGATGGCGGAGTTTATGAAGGACAGCGTCTGCTGAGTCGGGAAACCTGTGACTTGTTTCTGACCCATACTTCCCGGATAAGCCGCAGGGGATTGGGTTTCGACAAACCGGATATGAAGAATGTGCCCAAAAGTCCTTGTGCGGAGGAGGCGCCAAAGGAAGTGGTGGGGCATACAGGCTTTACCGGCACTTGTGCGTGGGCCGATCCGAAGAACCGGTTGGTGTATGTTTTCCTGAGCAACCGGATTTATCCGCGTCCTTTCGATCATAAACAGCTCATGAAGCTCAATATACGTCCCCGCATCCAACAGGTTATGTATCAAGCCATGATGAAATAATCGTATTTAGATTAAGTACAAATTAGTACGATTTTGCTATCTCCATGTGACAACCAAAGAATAAAATCCCTATCTTTGCATCATCAAATTAGTACTAATAATAACTTAATAATTAACTAGTATGGCTTACGTAATTAGTGACGATTGTATCGCTTGCGGTACTTGTATCGATGAATGTCCGGTAGAGGCAATCTCTGAAGGTGATAAGTATTCTATCAATCCGGATTTGTGTACAGAATGTGGAACTTGCGCAGATGCTTGTCCTTCTGAGGCTATCCACTTGGGATAAAGATACAATCAGTCTTTAGACTAAAAAAGCGACCGCTTCACTTCGGTGAATGCGGTCGCTTCCTTTTTTTTACAAAGCTATCTTTGTATTATCTTTGCAGCGTGAAAAAAAAATGAAATACAATGCAATATTTAGGTGAAATGATTGCTTTGGGTGTGGCACTGTCCTGGACGGTGACTGCACTCTGTGCCGAAGTGGCCAGCCGGAGAATAGGTTCTCTGCAACTGAACGTGATTCGTATGTTTCTCTCCCTGCTCATGTTGGGAGCTACGTTGTGGTGGTTTACGGGAGTGCCTTATCCCCTATATGCCGACGGTAAGGCATGGCTTTGGCTGTCCTTGTCCGGTTTTGTGGGTTATGTGCTGGGCGATTACTGCCTGTTCAATTCTTATGTATTGATAGGCTCGCGCTTCGGACAACTGTTTATGACGCTTGCTCCTCCTTCTGCCGCCATCTTTGCCTGGATGATGCTGGGCGAGAAATTATCCTTGCAGGCTTTGGTGGGCATGGTAGTGACGCTGACGGGTATCGGCATGTCTGTCCTGAATAAGCAAGGAGCAACGCATAGATTGGGCTTAAAACTCCCCTTGAAAGGAGTATTGTTCGGCATCGGTGCCGGAGTGGGGCAGGGGGTAGGACTGGTTCTGAGCAAAGTGGGCATGAACTATTACGAGATGTCCATCCCCGCAGACATGGATGCCGTGTCCGGTTTGCTGCCTTTTGCCTCGACGTTTATCCGTGCCGTGACGGGAGGTGTGGGCTTTCTGGCAGTGATGTGGTATCGGAAAGAGTTCTTCACATTGCCGGTGGCACTACGCGATCGCAAGGGGATGAGAGCTGCCTTGTGGGCCACTATTACCGGACCGTTCATTGGAGTTTCCCTTTCTCTGATGGCAGTGCAATACACCGAAGCGGGCATTGCTTCCACGCTCATGGCGTTGACTCCTGTCTTTATACTCTGGCCTGCCCACTGGCTGTTCGGCCAACAGGTTACATTTAAGGAAATTATTGGAGCCGTCATCAGTGTAGTCGGTGTTTCCCTGTTCTTTATCTGAATGAAACAATGCTGAGGAGGCATCTGCAAACATATACGTATTTGCAGATGCCTCCTCAGCATTATAGAATCCTAAAGACCGGATGAATTATTTCGCAAAGCTTACGGCGCGTGTCTCGCGTATCACGGTAATCTTTACTTGTCCCGGATAAGTCATTTCGTCTTGTATCTTCTTGGCAATTTCGGTGGACAGGCTTTCTGTCTGCTTGTCGTCTATCTTGTCGGCACCTACGATGACGCGCAATTCGCGTCCTGCCTGTATGGCATACGTCTTTGTTACACCCGGATAAGACATGGCCAGCTGTTCCAAATCGTTCAGGCGCTTGATGTATGCCTCTACAATCTCCCGGCGTGCTCCCGGACGTGCTCCTGAGATAGCATCACATACCTGTACGATAGGTGCCAGCAGACTGGTCATTTCCGTTTCATCGTGGTGGGCACCGATAGCATTGCAGATGTCTGCTTTCTCTTTATACTTCTCGGCTATCTTCATACCCAACAGTGCGTGTGGCAATTCGGGCTCTTCGTCAGGCACTTTACCTATATCGTGCAACAGACCTGCACGTTTGGCCTTCTTCGGGTTCAGCCCCAATTCCGATGCCATGACGGCACAAAGGTTGGCTGTTTCGCGGGCGTGCTGCAACAGGTTCTGACCGTAAGAAGAACGATACTTCATCTTTCCGATGATACGAATCAGTTCGGGGTGCAGACCATGTATGCCTAAGTCGATGGTAGTACGCTTACCCGTTTCAATGATTTCCTCTTCCACCTGCTTTTTCACTTTGGCCACCACTTCTTCGATGCGTGCCGGGTGAATACGTCCGTCGGTAACCAACTGGTGAAGAGCCAGACGGGCAATCTCACGACGAACAGGGTCGAATGCCGACAGCACGATGGCTTCGGGAGTATCATCCACTACGATTTCCACACCTGTGGCAGCTTCCAGTGCACGAATGTTTCGTCCTTCGCGTCCGATGATACGTCCTTTTATCTCATCCGATTCGATGTGGAACACCGTAACGGAGTTTTCGATGGCGGTTTCCGTAGCTACGCGCTGGATGGATTGTATAACGATACGCTTGGCTTCCTTGTTGGCCGTCAGTTTGGCATCGTCCATGATGTCATTGATGTAGGAAGCAGCCTGTGTCTTTGCCTCTTCCTTTAGTGATTCCACCAACCGTTCCTTAGCCTCTTCGGCCGATAGTCCGGACAATGCTTCCAGCTTTTCGCGTTCCTGCATCTGGAGTTTGGCGAGTTCTTCCTTCTTTTTCTCCACAATGCCGATTTGAGCTTCCAGGTTCTCCTTGATGGCTTCCGCTTCGTTGCGCTTCCGCTGCACTTCTTCTTGTTTTTGGTTCAGCATCAGCTCCCGTTGCTTCAGTTTGTTTTCAGCCTGTTGTATTTTCTGGTTTCGGAGGGCAACTTCCTTTTCCAGGTCGGCTTTCTTGTTGAGGAACTTTTCCTTTACTTCCAGCAGCTTGTTTTTCTTAATGACTTCCGCTTCTGTCTGTGCTTCCTTGATGATGGTGTCGTACTTCGATTTCAGTCCGTATTTGAACAGCGCGTATGACAGGCTGCCACCTACCACAAAGCACACCACTGCTATTATTACTGTTGTTAACATTGTTATTAAATAAAATATATAAATAAAAAACGCACATGCCATCTATCGGGAACACTTCTCCCGGTAGCATGACTGTGCGTGAATTTTCTCTTTATATGGTCTTTTTCAACAGACCATTATTCTTCTCCCTTATTCTTACTGATGTACCTTTCTATTTCTTGTGTCAATTCTTTAATTTTCTCCATGTATGGAGCCGTATCATTCCTGTCTTTCATGGACACATTTTCAAAAGCCAATTCCAGTGCCGTCATAGCCCAAAATCTTTCGGGCTGGAAATCCGGAAAACGGTCTTGGTATAGTTTTCGGTATTTGTTCAGTATTTTGTCTATCAGCTTGGCTGCATCCCGATACAGCTGTTCATCCTTTCGGGGGATGGTCAGCGGGTAGCGTACATTGTCAACCAGCAGATGTATTTTCATCATATCGTCCATACAATCGCGTCTTTCTTTTATTCGTTCAATAAAGCGATGCATTTATCGACCTCACGCACCAGCCTTGATAACCGTTGTTTCGTATCGTTGATGTCCTTATCGTGGATACTGATCATCCGGGCTGCTTTTAAGTTGGCATACATTGCTTCCAATTCTTTCCGGCTATTTTCCACCCGCTTTATTTCTTCTTCCTTTTCGGTCAGAAGTTGCTTCAGCCGTGCATTTTCCTGCTTTGATTCCTCATACAGATACATAAAATGCCTCAGCGTTCCTTCGAAAGTGCCTAATAGCTTTTTGTCCTCTTCAGTCATTCTATACCAAAATTGTACACAAATATAGAGGATTGGAATCAAACACGAAAATATTTCGGCATGAATTTGTAATTTTGTGATAAAATTCTTCTTGAATGGTGTATCTTTGCATCCGTAACACCGAGGTGACATGAGGTGTAAGTTCTTTCTAACTATAATTGAAATGTTATGTTTACAGTCATTAAGCAAATGGAGATTTCGGCTTCGCATAGTCTGAAGCTGTCGTATCGGAGTAAATGTGAGGATTTGCACGGTCACAACTGGATTATTACCGTTTATTGTCGTTCTGAGGAACTTAATGCCGATGGGATGGTGGTGGATTTCACACACATCAAAGAGGCGGTGATGGGACGCCTGGACCATCGGAACCTGAACGATGTCTTGCCTTTCAATCCTACGGCAGAAAACATTGCCCGATGGGTGTGCGACCAGATTCCCACCTGTTTTAAAGTAGAAGTGCGCGAGTCGAAAGGAAATACGGTGATTTATGAGAAAGATTAACGAGATTTTCTACAGTTTGCAAGGCGAGGGGTATCACACGGGTACTCCCGCTGTGTTTGTGCGCTTTTCGGGATGCAACCTGAAGTGCTCTTTTTGTGATACGCAGCACGAGGCGGGGCGGAGCATGACCGATGAAGAGATTGTGGAGGAAGTGAAGAAATATCCGGCACGTATGGTGATACTGACGGGAGGAGAGCCCGGCCTGTGGATAGACAGTGACCTGGTGGATGCGCTCCATGCGGCAGGAAAGTATGTCAGCATAGAAACAAACGGCACTTGCAGGCTTCCGGCAGGCATCGACTGGGTGACTTGTTCGCCCAAAGAAGGGGCTGCGGTGAAGCTGGAACGTATGGACGAAGTGAAAGTGGTATATACCGGACAGGATGTTTCGCGCTATTTGTCGCTCCCCGCACAGCATTATTTCCTGCAACCCTGCTCGTGCCGGAACACAGAGGAGGTGATAGCCTACCTGTTGCAACATCCGCAGTGGCGGCTGAGCTTGCAGACTCACAAGCTGCTACAGATACCTTGACAGACAAAAAAGAAAGCCGCAAGAATCAAATCCTGCGGCTTTCTTTTCGCACGGGAGGAGAGGCTCGAACTCCCGACACCCGGTTTTGGAGACCGGTGCTCTACCAACTGAGCTACTCCCGTGTTTGCGGCTGCAAAGGTAGCGGAATATTTCCAATCTGCCAACTTATTTGCAAAGAAAAATACGTCCTTTATTCTTGCAGTATGCCTAATTCGCTGAACATCACCCGATAAATAGCTGCTTTTTTTTCTAACGCCAACGGATAGGCGCGGCTCGATGAAGGCATTCGGTACAGCTTCATGCTCCTGTCTCCGAACTCGAAAGGCTCGCTGGTGCCCACGGCAGGTTCCTTTACCTCTATCTGCATACGTAGCGTGTCCGTGGCCTTCTGTCCGGTGGTCACAATGGCCTGACAGGATGGTATCTGCTTCAGCAGCAATGCAATGTCCGTAGGTTCTACTACTTCTAAAAATTTGTCGGAAGCATTGTCCTGCAACCGTTGTACCACTGATGCCGTGTCATAAAGGGCTATTCCTTTCTCGTTCAGGAAGGCGATGATGCGTTCCCGGTCGAATGCTTTCTTTTCCGCAGCCATAAAATGTTCCTTGTCATCGAAGAAGATAACTCCGAAGATGCGCCACATGTCGTTTTGCAGATTGGGATAGAAGAAGTCCATGCTCCATCGCTTTCGTTGCGGTGGAAAGCTTCCCAACATCAACAACCGGGCATTGGCGGGCAGGAAAGGTTCAAGCGGATGGGCTTCCGGTTTCATTCTTTCGGTTTGGGTTCTTTCTTGGCCAGCAATACGATGTTATAGACATATTCCGTCATCCAGCTTTCGGAGTAACCCAAAGCCTGCTTGTATTTGCGGATGGCCACGCAAGTCTTGTGCACGCTTTCGTCCTTCCAGTCGGTTTTGGTCACAATGTCGTGGATGGTTTTCTCGGTCATGTTGCGCAGCATCTTCTTCAGTACGCTGGGCATGCGGAACTTCCATTGCATCAGGTTGCCTATCAGCATCATCAGGTCGTTGCTGAATCCCTGGAACATGAACAGGTAAGTCTTCACATCATTCACGTTCTTGCAGTTTTTCTTGATGGAATTGTCTATCTCCTTAAAGAATTCATCGCTCAGTCCGTACAGTTCTGTCAGCATCTTTTTGCAGCGTGACTTTTCTGCTATACCCAATTTGTTGTTCTGTGTGGGCACTTTCAGCGTGCGTTTGAACACGGCCATGTCCGGCAGGAAATTGATATTGGTGATACCTATGTTGCTTGCCATAACCGACTGGTAATATACACGGATCAGCGTCATGAAGTCTTCCATACCTCCCACTCGGGTGGTTTCTTCGCTTTCCGCCTGTTTCTTTCCGAATAATTTTGAAAATATGCTCATTTCTTTCCTTATTATATATATGTGTTCTTACATTGATACGGCTTTTTCATTGAAGACACTATGCTTCTCGATTTGCCATTAGCCTGTAGTAGTGGATCCGTGTATCCGCCCGAATACATTAGTCTGGTATTATCGGACAGTCTCACATGTCTGCCCCTACGGGTTAAATGAAAAAACCGTGTTACATTGACTGCAAAGATACGGATTAACTCTGAGATAACCGAATTTTTGTCGTATCTTTACCTTGTTTTTCCATGGCTCTTTCATTTGAAACACTACACTTTTCAATTTTTCATTGATCTGTAGAAAATGTGTAGAAAAAGTCGTAAATATTTTGCTGTTTAAAAAAACTTTTTCTACCTTTGCAACCGCAAACGAAAAACAACGGTGCCATAGCTCAGTTGGTAGAGCAAAGGACTGAAAATCCTTGTGTCCCCGGTTCGATTCCTGGTGGCACCACTTTGAAGAAAAACAATAAGCAGTAAAATCCTGATTTCCAAACGGAATCAGGATTTTTTGTTTCCCAGAGGAACGCAAAAAACGGCAGAATATTACGGCTTGCGGTGTTCCTATTGGTGGAGCAAAAGGAAGGTAAAGGCAAACATTACTATCTATCTGTTGCAGAAAAAGAGCTTGGTAAAGGCATCGTCATTTCTTCTAAAACTTTTGTTTTCATAATGCCCAATCCTGCAATTTTATCTTATTTTTAATATTTTAAACATGCAGATTGTCGTTTTTGGAAACGAAAATATAATTTTGCGCCAACATTAAAACTACTGATATGAAGATAGGACTTTTTATACCCTGCTATATCAATGCCGTATATCCGGAAGTGGGCGTCGCCTCTTACAAGCTGCTGAAGAGCTTAGGACTGGATGTGGATTATCCGCTGGATCAAACCTGTTGCGGACAGCCGATGGCCAATGCGGGGTTTGAAAAAAAATCATTGGAGATGGCTCTCCGTATGGAAAGATTGTTCAAAGAATACGATTATGTGGTGGGACCCTCCGCCAGTTGCGTGGCTTTCGTCAAGGAAAATCATCCCGGCATACTGGAGAAGAAGGGACACGTCTGCATGAATAGCAAGAAGATATATGACATCTGCGAGTTCCTGCACGACGTGGTGAAAGTGAAAGAGCTGAAAGCCGAATTCCCCCACAAAGTGAGCATACACAACAGTTGCCACGGTGTGCGCGAACTGCATCTCTCCTCTCCCAGCGAGCAGAACATTCCTTATTACTCCAAGCTGCGCGACTTGCTGTCATTGGTGAAAGGTATCGAGATATTTGAGCCTAAACGCATGGACGAATGTTGCGGATTCGGTGGCATGTTTGCCATAGAAGAACCGGAAGTGTCCGTCTGTATGGGTCAAGACAAGGTGAAAGACCACATAAGCACCGGAGCAGAATACATAACCGGTGCCGACAGCTCTTGCCTGATGCACATGGGAGGCGTCATCAAACGCGACGGCCTGCCAATAAAGACAATCCACATTGTAGAAATATTAGCCTCCGGATTATGAGTACAAAACATTCGAAAGCTGCGGCCAGCTTCATAGCCAACCGCCAGCAAGAAGCCTGGCACGATGAGACCCTCTGGATGGTACGTGCCAAAAGGGACAAGATGAGCCGTTCGCTTCCCGAATGGGAACGGCTGCGCGACCTGGCCCGCGACATCAAACTTTATTCTAACAGTCATCTGGATACTCTTTTAGAAGAGTTCGAAAGGAATGCCACGGCCAATGGGGCAATCGTGCATTGGGCAAAGGATGCCGCCGAACACAATGCCATCGTGGAAGAGATACTCAAGCAACACGGAGCGCACACGCTCATCAAGAGCAAATCCATGCTGACGGAAGAATGCGGCATGAACGAATACCTCTTCGAGAAGGGTTATGACATCATAGAAAGCGATTTGGGTGAGCGCATCCTCCAATGGATGAACTTGAAGCCCAGCCACATCGTGATGCCCGCCATCCATATCAAGCGGCAGGAAGTAGGAAAGATGATGGAACGGGTGCTCGGGACAGAACCTGGCAATTCCGACCCTACTTATCTGACCCACTCCGTGCGAAAGGATATGCGCCGCAAGTTCTTATCGGCCGATGTGGCTATGACGGGCGCTAACTTTGCCGTGGCTTCTACGGGTGAAATCGTGGTATGTACCAATGAAGGCAATGCCGACATGGGAACTTCTTTCCCAAAGGTACACATCGCCACGTTCGGTTTAGAGAAGATAGTCCCTAACAGAGCTGCATTGGGTGTCTTTACCCGTCTGCTGGCACGTTCGGGCACAGGACAACCCATCACCTCTTACACATCGCACTATCGCAAGCCTAAAGAAGGTTCGGAATTTCATATCATCATCGTAGATAACGGACGTACTGACATTCTGGCACAGCCCGACCACATACGCACACTGAACTGCATACGTTGCGGACAGTGCATGAATACTTGTCCGGTATATCGGAGAACCGGCGGTTATTCTTATACTTATTTCATCCCGGGGCCCATCGGAATCAATTTAGGCATGCTGCGCAATCCGAAGGAATATGCCGACAATGTTTCCGCCTGCTCGTTGTGTCTTTCATGTTCCAACGTATGCCCGGCCAAAGTGGATTTGGGCGAACAGATTTATCGCTGGAGGCAGAAGTTGGATGAGTTAGGGAGAGCCAGCGGAGAAAAGAAACTCATGTCTGCGGGTATGAAGTTCCTGATGGATCGTCCAGCCTGGTTCAACACGGCCTTGAAGTTTGCTCCATTGGCCAACCAAATGCCCCGCTGCTTAGTGTATAACGGACTGAATGACTGGGGCAAGGGACGGGAGATGCCGACTTTTGCCAAAGAGTCTTTCAATGAAATGTGGAAAAAGAACAAAATCAAATAACTGAATAACGATAGGATTATGAGTAGCAGAAACGATATATTATCTGCCATCCGAAGCCACACAGGCAAACGGTATGAGATGCCCGAACTGACGGTGGATGCCATTGTGTACGAGGATCGAATAAAACAATTTTCCGAAGCACTGAAAGCAGCAGGAGGGCAAGCCATTGTGTTGCAAGCGGGAGAGGACGTGAATGAAGTGATACGTCGGCACTATCCGGATGCAACCCGCATAGCCTCTAACTTGCCCGACATTACATGCGCCACCTTCAATCCCGATGACCTGTCCGACCCTCGTGAATTGGACAATACTGATTTGGCCATAGTAGAAGGACACTTCGGAGTGGCAGAAAACGGTGCGGTGTGGATTACCCGACAGGTGAAGCACAAGGCACTCTATTTCATAGCAAGCAGTTTAGTCATACTGGTGAACAAGGAGGACATCGTGAACAACATGCACGAGGCCTACAAACGGACGGAGCATGCGGAGTATGACTTCGGATGCTTTCTTTCCGGTCCTTCCAAAACAGCTGACATCGAACAGGCTTTGGTATTCGGAGCACATGGTCCGATGGGAGTATCAGTTATATTGAGATAATCCCTTTCCGGAGAAGATATACCGCAAGTGCCAACGCAGTATATCTTCTCCGGGAGAGGACAAATCTCACATTCTTTTCAATACCACTTCTTCCGCTTGAAATAAAAATAAATAGCCACGACGAGAAGCAGCATCAGCACCCACGCAAACAGGTAGCCATACTTCCAGTCCAGTTCGGGCATCCAACGGAAATTCATTCCCCAAATGCCGGCTAAGAAAGTAAGAGGAATAAAGATAGTGGAAACCACGGTCAGTTGTTTCATAATGCTGTTCATGCGCTGGTCGTTGTTAGAGAGATAGAGGTCAGCCAAAGCCGAAATCATGTCCCGACAACCTTCCAACGTCTGCAAGACAAACTGCAAATGGTCATTGACATCGTTGAAGAAAGGACGGTTGGCTTTGTGCAACAACACATTATCAGCATGCAACAGTTTACTTATCTCTTCCTTGAAAGGCATGATACACTTTCGCAACAGGCGGAAGTTACGGCGGTATTGCTGAATGCTCCCTATGCCCGGTACATCTTTGGAGTCTGAAGAAAGCAGATTGGCCTCCAAATCTTCCAGTCCATCCTCGAAATCGGAAATGATGGAACTGAAACGCGCCATCACACTATTCAGGATAACGCTGAGC
>JAUNIV010000009.1 GCA_030523385.1 Bacteroidales bacterium
ATAAGCAATCGTGGCAATGAACATAGAATAGCGGACATTACCAACTATTTAATTCTGCCAACGGGTGATACTAATAAAAATGCTTTGTTTTGAATCCGTCGAACTCACGTTAACTTAATTATGTCACATCAGCCATCTTAAATGCTTCAGATCATTCATCTTATAGCGACAATAAGATAGTTCCTTCAACCGTCTCACCCGGGTCAGAAATGGGATTTTATACTATGACATAGTTCGTTCGTGAAGAGCCGCGATATTTTTTATTTGAATAATTCCGCCTATCAGGAATAAATTTGCTATCTTGCGCCCCAAATTCAGAAAGAGATGATGAACCGTACATTCCAACTAAAGATAATGGGAGGCACTTACGTGCTTCTGTTCCTGTTTGCCGCCGTCATGGTCTGGGCATTCTGGGACATGCAGCCCATTGTGGGACTGGTCATGGCTATGGCATTGGTCGTGACGATTGAAGGCATCATCCATTCTACTTATACACTTACTACGGACGGAAACCTGGTGGTGTATAGGGGAAGATTCCGCCGGTCGCAAACCATTCCGCTGACCGACATCACGGACGTGGAACTGAAACGTATCCATGCTCTTGGCAAGTTGGCGGCTGCCGACTATGTGTTGGTGCATCTGCGCACGGGGCAACATCTGTCGCTCATGCCCCTCTGTCCCGAAGAGTTCATGCGTGCATTGGTGAAACGGCTGGAACACAGGGAAGACGATGAAGAATGATAAACCTTAATACTTATACCATAAACAAAAACACTATGAAATATCAATTAGCCATCATCGGCGGCGGTCCTGCAGGATATACAGCTGCCGAAGCAGCCGGAAAAGCCGGTCTGAGTGTCGTATTATTCGAGAAGAAGAGTCTGGGAGGTGTCTGCCTGAACGAAGGATGCATTCCCACCAAAACCTTGCTCTATTCGGCCAAAGTCTATGACTATGCCCGCCACGCTTCCAAATATGCAGTGAATGTGCCCGAAGCTTCTTTCGACTTGGGTAAAATCATTGCCCGCAAACAAAAGGTAGTGCGCAAACTGGTGTTGGGCATCAAGTCTAAGCTCACGGCTCATGGAGTGAACATCGTGACGGGTGAAGCCGTCATAGCCGACAGCCACACCGTGCGTTGCGGCGAGGAAACCTACGAATGCGAGAACCTGATGCTTTGCACCGGAAGCGAAACATTCATTCCGCCCATCCCGGGATTGGAGAATGTGGACTACTGGACACACCGCGATGCGTTGGACAATAAGGAAGTGCCCGCTTCGCTTGCCATTGTGGGCGGAGGCGTGATAGGCATGGAGTTTGCTTCGTTCTTCTGTAGTCTGGGTGTGCAGGTCACTGTCATCGAAATGATGGACGAAATACTGGGCGGCATGGACAAGGAACTCTCTGCCCTGCTGCGTGCCGACTATGCTAAACGAGGCATCAAGTTCCTGCTGAGCACCAAAGTGACGGGCATATCGAAAGACGAAGCGGGCGTGACCGTGAGCTATGAACAGGCAGACGGAGCAGGCAGCGTGCAGGCAGCCAAAGTATTGATGAGCGTGGGTCGACGCCCTGTGACGAAGGGATACGGACTGGAGAACTTGGGACTGGAAGTGACCGAACGCCGCTGCATAAAGGTGGACGAGCACATGCAGTCGTCTGTGCCCGGTGTGTATGTGTGCGGTGACTTGAACGGAGTTTCGCTGTTGGCCCACACTGCCGTGCGCGAAGCCGAAGTGGCTGTTCATCATATATTGGGTAAAGAAGATGCCATGAGTTACCGGGCTATTCCCGGTGTGGTTTACACCAATCCGGAGATAGCCGGGGCTGGTATGACTGAAGAAGCATTGAAGGCAGCGGGTATGTCCTATAATATCGTCAAACTTCCCATGGCCTACTCCGGTCGGTTCGTAGCCGAAAATGAAGGTGTGAATGGCGTGTGCAAGGTGCTGACTGCCGAAGACGGTACGGTATTGGGCGCACACCTGTTGGGCAACCCGGCTTCGGAACTGGTGGTGCTGGCAGGCATGGCCATCGAAGACCGCCGCAAGCTGGAGGACTGGAAACGCTATGTATTCCCGCATCCTACGGTGGGCGAAATATTCAGAGAACTGTAAACATGAAGCGGACATTATTATTTTTATTTGTCACTTTATTTATCTACACACTAAGTGCCCAGCCGCTTTCGCAGCGGCTGGATGCACTGCTTCAGGAAGAAGTATTGAAGACTTCCGAAGTCGGCATCACCGTGTTCGACCTTACTGCGGGCGAAACACTCTATCGCTACCAGGACGATAAACTGTATCGTCCGGCTTCGGTAGAAAAGATTATCACCTCCGTCACAGCCTTGGCGCAATTAGGGGCAGACTACACCTTGGATACCCGTTTGCGCTATACAGGCATCATAGAAAACGACACCTTGAAAGGAAGCCTTTATCTGACAGGCGGTTTTGACCCGGAGTTTATGGAAGCGGACTTAGACCGCATGGTATCGGCATTATCCGAACAGGCCATCCGCTATGTGACAGACACGATTGCCGCCGATGTGTCTATGACGGATTCGGTATATTGGGGCTCCGGCTGGTCATGGGACGATACGCCGTACTCCTTCCAACCTTACCTGTCGCCGTTGATGCTGAACCGCGGATGCGTGGATGTAGCGGTATCTCCTACACAAAAAGATTCCCTGCCCACAGTGGTTTGTACGCCTCGTTCCGATTATTACACTGTACACAATCAAGGAGTGAGCCGCAACCCACAAGCCGGCAAACTGACAATAACCCGCAACTGGCTGAGCAACGGCAACACAATCACCATATCGGGCAACGTGACGCGCCCCTATACGGAGACACTGAATGTCTATTCTTCCAAAGACTTTTTCTTTCATACTTTCGTGAGTCGATTGCAGGAGCAAGGGATTTATGCACCTGCCTATACGTATGCCGACTGTCCCGCCACATGCGACAGCACGAAGATTCTTTATACGCTGCGCCGTCCCATCAAAGAAGTGTTGCAACGTGCCTTGAAGAAGAGCGACAATCTTTGCGCCGAATCCATGTTCTACCATTTGGCTGCTCGCCATGCAGCGCACAAGCGTGTATCTGCCGAAGATGGGACAGACGCCATCCATGCTTTCATGAAAGCCGAATTGGGTTTCAATCCGGACAGCTACAAGATAGCCGACGGAAGCGGTGTTTCCCTCTACAACTACATCTCGCCCCGCCTGTTGCTCGAATACCTGAAGTATGCCTATTACCATCGCGATATTTTCCTTCCTCTTTATGATTCACTCCCCATAGCCGGAGTGGACGGGACGTTGCAATATCGCATGAAGCAGTCAGCGGCTCGCGGCAATGTGCGTGCCAAGACAGGCTCGGTGACCGGAGTAAGTTCGCTTGCCGGATATGTGAAGGCTGCCAACGGACATCAATTAGCTTTTGTCATTATCAATCAGAATGTGTTGAAACTGAGCAAAGCGCGTGCCTTTCAGGATAAAGTGTGCGACATTTTAGCCCGCTGATAGCATATTGCACAGCAAATAGGACAATTTTTATACTTATTCTGAACGATTTTTGAATCCCGGTGACAGAATTGTTTCGTACCTTTGTACCATCAGAAATTGCAAAAATCGTCATCAAATAATTTATTAACATAATCATATAATATCATGAATCAGTATTTGAATTTCTCTTTGGAAGGTAAGGTTGCCCTCGTTACAGGCGCTTCTTACGGTATCGGTTTTGCCATTGCCTCTGCTTTTGCAGAACAAGGTGCTACCATTTGCTTTAACGACATCAATCAGGAACTGGTAAACAAAGGTCTGGCAGCATACGAAGAAAAGGGCATCAAGGCTCACGGCTATGTGTGCGACGTGACTGATGAACCTGCCGTTCAAGCCATGGTAGCCACCATTGCCAAAGAAGTGGGAACCATCGACATATTGGTAAACAATGCCGGTATTATCCGTCGCGTGCCGATGCACGAAATGGAAGCTGCCGATTTCCGTCGCGTAATAGACATCGACCTGAACGCTCCGTTCATCGTATCAAAGGCCGTGCTTCCTGCCATGATGGAGAAAGGCCACGGCAAGATTATCAACATCTGCTCCATGATGTCCGAATTAGGACGCGAAACCGTATCGGCCTACGCAGCTGCCAAGGGTGGCTTGAAGATGCTTACCCGCAATATTTGTTCGGAATATGGAGAATACAACATTCAGTGCAACGGCATAGGCCCGGGCTACATTGCTACTCCTCAAACAGCCCCGTTGCGCGAAATCCAACCGGACGGAAGCCGTCATCCGTTTGATACATTCATTTGTGCCAAGACTCCTGCCGGCCGTTGGTTAGATCCGCAAGAGCTGACCGGTCCTGCCGTGTTCTTGGCTTCCGAAGCCTCCAATGCCGTCAACGGACACATCCTTTATGTGGATGGAGGTATATTGGCTTACATTGGCAAGCAGCCTAAATAAATCGGGCATTGTTTATAAATTCCTATTTCGGTAGGGGCGGAATATTTTCCGCCCGATAACACCCACACGGATGATTACGGGCAGAAAATATTCTGCCCCTACGAGCAATAAATCAGAAAAAATATGAAGAAAATCCTTTTAATCTTTTCTGCATCGCTCTTGATGGGAGCTTGTGCGCAGCAGGAATCTGTGACAGTAACTGTCAGCAACCCCATCGAATTGGACCGGGAAGGCGAACTGGTAGAGGTTTCGATGGCAGACATCTCCAACAAGTTGCGTTTACCCGATACAGCAGAAGTAGTCATTATAGACGAAAATGATCAGGAAATACCTTATCAGATAACTTATAACGACATGCTTGTTTTCCCCGTTTCGGTAAAAGGGGAAAGTACAACTACCTATACGATTGCAGTCGGGACACCGCAACCGGTAGAGGTTACGGCTTGTGGCCGCGTGTATCCGGAACGCCTGGATGACCTTGCATGGGAAAACGACCGCACAGGATTCCGTGCATACGGTCCTGCTTTGCAGGCAAGAGGCGAACGCGGTTTCGGTTATGACATCTGGACAAAGAACGTGCCCGAACCGGTATTGGAAGAACGCTATGACGGCGAACTGAATCACGGCATTTCCTACCATGTGGACCATGGCAACGGGATGGACTGCTATGCCGTAGGCCCTACATTGGGTGGAGGTACGGCTGCTTTATTCCCCGACAGCACGATTGTCTATCCTTATTGTTACAAGGAATGCGAAGTGCTCGACAATGGTCCGCTCCGCTTTACGGCGCGTCTGGTGTTCCATCCGCTGACGGTGAAGGGTGATTCCAGTGTCGTAGAGACCCGCATCATCTCATTGGATAAAGGTTCTCAGCTGAATAAGACGGTGATTACATACGACAATCTGTCGGAAACGACACCGATAGCAGCCGGTATCGTGTTGCATCGCGAGCATCCGGACGGATATGCTTCCAATGCTTCTGCCGGTTATATAGCCTATGCCGACTCCACGCAAAGCACCACAGCCGGAAACGGGGTGATTTATGTGGGAGCCGTGTTCCCTGACAATGTGGAGACTGCCGTACAGCTTTTCCCCGAAGCAGAACAGAAAGACCGGAACGGCGCTTTGGGGCATGTGTTGGGCATCAGCAGCTATAATCCCGGTAGTGAGTATGTGTATTATTGGGGTTCGGGATGGAGCAAATATGGCTTTGCCGCAGATACCGATTGGATTCAATATTTGGAAGAATATGCCCGCAAGGTGCGTCATCCGCTGACGGTGGAGATTTTATAAATGTTACATTGCACCTTTGAGGGGGATTGATTCGATAGTCAGTCGAACACCTTGAACTCATAGCCTTGTTCCAGCAGCCATTCGATGGCGCGGGGCAAGGCATATTTCATATTCTTTTCTGCCTTCAGCGAGTCATGGAAAGTGATGATAGAGCCGTTTCTCACATACTTTTTTACCTTTCTCAATACCTGTCGGCCATTGAGACGCTTGCTGTAATCGCGGGTGACTAAGTCCCACATTACAATCTGATATTTATGCCTCAACACCATGTATTGTGCCCAACGCATGTGTCCGTGTGGCGGGCGGAACAGATTGGTATGAATCAGTTCGTTAGCTTTATCTGTATTGGCTAAGTAATTACGGCTTAAGTATTCAAAGCCGCGGATGTGATTAAAAGTGTGGTTACCCAAGCGGTGTCCGCGTTCCACAATCATCCGGAACTCTTCGGGATGTTTCCGTACATTGTCACCCACCAGGAAGAAGGTAGCTTTGATATGGTATTTGTCTAACAGGTCGAGTACCCAAGGCGTGATTTCGGGTATGGGACCGTCATCAAACGTCAGGTACACAGCTTTTACGTTCTTGTCCATGCGCCAAAAGGCACGCGGATAGAGCCAGCGGACTATGAGTGGTGGTTGCTCTATAAACATAGGGCTTTCTGTTTTCTTGAAAATTATATTATGTAGGGGCGAACCCGTGTGTTCGCCCTGAATACATCCACTTGATGTCATCGGGCAGACACGCGGGTCCGCCCCTACACATTCACGGATAAATGATAATCCGTTATTAACTTTTTTAGTTGCTTCCCCTACCCAGACGTTTGTTGAACACATCGTAGAGTTCTTCAAACTTCTTAGCATAGTGGGCAGCCATGTCTGTACTCTTTGGTTGTTCTCCTTCTGTTTGTGTACCTCCTGCCAGATTGGCGCGAGCCAAACTCTTGTTTATCTCGTCCAATATGTAGAAGTTGCGTACACAGTCTTCGTAAGAACCCTGCAAGCGTTGGTCGTCCAAGCTCAGATACCAGGCAATGTATTCCACTGCCTTGTTGGCCAGTTCGTTCAGGATGGCTTCGCCTTTCTGTGTCTCGCCTAATGCCAGATAATCATCGGCCATTTCCTTAGAGCTGCTCATGATGTAATCATGCGGCACAGTGGTGCTCGGAATCACTTGCTGGCAATAATCCAAAGCTTTCAGCGCCTTGTCCTTCTTGCCTTCTTTAATAAGCTGGCTGGCCAACTGGATAAACATGCGGCGATGGGTCTGACACATACGCATCACGGTTTCATCTATATAGATGTCCGGATTGTCGATGCCGCCGAACTTGAACTTGTGCATCAGGTTGTCATACATCTTCTCGCTGTCTATGCGGGCATTCAGCTTCGTGGTGTTGAACGGCGTGATGCGGTAAGCCAGTCCTTCCTGCATGAAGTTGTCGCCTAAGTTCAGGTGGTTGTCACTGCCCACGGTGATAGCCATGTAGAGCGGACGCTCCCAATTGGTGTTGGCCAACATCTCCAGCATCATCAGTTCACTCTTATAGAGTATCCGTTTGCCTTTCAGCGAGATGGACATGTGGTCGGGTATCTCGCCATGCAGTGAGTCGGGAATCATCATTCCCGAGCGTTTCACGGCTTCCTTATCCAGCGTAATGACAATGCTGTCCGTAGGAATCATCTGCAATCCTTCTTTGGGCGAACGTACCCAATAGCGCAGGATGTTCTTCAATTCGTAGGGATTGTCGCCAAATTCCTTAGCTGCTTCTTCGGGGTTTTGCTTGTAGAAGTTATTGATGGTTTCCATCACCTCAGGACGTACTGCCACTCCTTCGTTATGGCCCGATACATATTCCAGTCGGCTCCAGTCGATGGGCACGGCAGGTGAATCGTATGCCTGTCGCTTCATTTGGTCTATGTACCAGTCGGTCTGCAAGTAACTCAGGTTACATACACGTACATCGGTACGGAAGCCTTCCGTTTCCTGGTTATACCACAAGGGGAAGGTATCGTTATCTCCGTTGGTGAAGATGATGGGATGTCCTTCTTCCTGCACGGTGTTCAGATAGTTCTGTCCGAAGTCGCGGCAAGTGTAGCGTCCGCTGCGGTCGTGGTCGTCCCATGTCTGGCTTACCATCTGCAGAGGAACAAACAGGCAGACTACGGTAGCCACTACTGCCGCCGGTTTTTCTCCTATCTTATTCTGCAACCACTGTGCGATACCTGCCACGCCCATGCCTATCCAAATGGCAAAAGCATAGAACGAACCGGCGTATGCGTAGTCTCGCTCACGCGGTTGGAGCGGTGTCTGGTTCAGATAAAGCACGATAGCCAGTCCGGTCATAAAGAACAGGAAGAAGACAATCCAGAATTGCTGGATGCCTACGGGTTCTTCCACCTCCGTACCGTCCGGGGCTGTGATGCGGCGCACTTTGTAGGCTTGCCAGAACAGGCCTATAAGTCCAAGCAACAGAGGCAGACAGTAGAATACATTGTGTCCCTTGTTGTTTTTTAAGTCAGAGGGGAGCAGTGTCTGGTCGCCCACCAACATTTTGTCGATGAACGGGATGCCCGTAATCCAGTTGCCATGCTCTATCTCGCCCTGTCCTTGTATGTCGTTCTGCCTTCCGGCAAAGTTCCACATGAAGTAACGCCAGTACATGTAGTTAATCTGATAGATGAAGAAGAACTTGATGTTTTCCCATTGGGTAGGTATTTTCACCATCATCATCTGTCCGCACTGGTCGTAGGGAACCTGACGGCCTTCTATGCCTCCCAACCAGTCTTCATAACTTTGTGCATGGGCTTCGCTGTACATGCGCGGGAAGAGCATGTTCTGTGCATACTTATATTCCGTCTTGTGACGCACCACTTCGTAGCTGTCCTTTTCGTCGGCCGAAGCCTTTTCCTTGCGCTGGTAAACAGGTGCTCCTTCCACTACGTCATACACGCAGCCGCCGTCCACTTCCTTCAAGGCAGGCTTTGAGCTGTAAGCCTGGCCGTAGAACAGCGGACGGGTGCCGTATTGTTCGCGTCCCAAGTATTCACCCAATGTAAAGATGTCTTCAGGTGAGTTCTGATCCATAGGCGTATTGGCCGTAGAACGGATGACAATCAAGGCATAGGAAGAATATCCCACCATAATCATCATGATGCACAGCAGCGATGTGTTCAGCGTGCGGGCACTGATCTGATATTTGGCAGGCAGATTGGCAAACAAATAGGCAGCCAATGCTCCCAACACCAAGATACCGATGATCGCACTGCTCCATCCGTAGCCATAGAAAGGAATACCCAGCATGGCAATGGTTATCAGGAAGGAGATGTTCATGCGCTTGCGGTTTTGGTCCATGTAGCTTTCGCGTACTCCCCAGATGATGGAAGCAGCCAAAAGGATGACATACACAATGACTCCGGTATTGAAAGGCATGCCCATGCCGTTTACAAAGAGCAGTTCAAACCATCCGCCCACTTTCACTACGCCCGGTACAATGCCATAGAGCACAGCGGCTACCAGCACCATGGAACCGGCCAAAGCCAGCAGACTGCCTTTCAGGTTGGCATCGGGTTTCTTCTTATAATAATACACCAATACGATGGCAGGAATACAAAGCAAGTTGAGCAGGTGCACACCGATACTGAGTCCGGTCAGATAGGCAATCAATACCAGCCAGCGGTCGCTATGGGGTTCGTCGGCTGCACTTTCCCATTTCAAGATAAGCCAGAATACCACGGCAGTGAAGAGGCTGGAGTAAGCATACACTTCGCCTTCCACGGCACTGAACCAGAAGGTATCGCTCCACGTATAGGCCAATGCGCCCACCAGTCCGGAGCCCATGATAATGATGAGGCGTCCCAGCGTCATCTCATTGTCATCGGGACATACCAACTTCTTGACCAAGTGCGTAATGCTCCAGAAAAGGAACAGGATGCACGCGGCACTCATCAATGCGCTCATGGTATTCACCATGCGTGCCACTTGAGTGGGGTCACTGGCAAACTGACTGAAAAGATTGGCTGTAAGCATAAAGAAAGGTGCTCCGGGCGGGTGTCCTACTTCCAGCTTATAGCCGGTAGTGATAAACTCCGGACAATCCCAGAAACTGGCTGTCGGCTCAATGGTCATGCAGTAAGTGAAAGCTGCAATGACGAAAGCAAACCAACCCACCAGGTTGTTGACTAATTTGTACTGTTTCATGAAGACTGTATTGTTTTGTTATCTATTTTCATATTTGGGCGCAAAGATACTAAAGAAATATGGAATAGCTGTTTGGTTGGCTGTTATTTAGTGTTATGACCTGCCAACTCCTTCAATTTCTTTTTCAAAAGCGGATGCACTACATCGGGAGCTATCTCTGTCAACGGATCCATGACAAAACGCCGTTCGGTCATCAGCGGATGAGGAAGTTGCAGTTGCGGTGTGTCCCATATCAAATCCTCGTAGAGCAGAAGGTCGATATCAATCAAACGGTCGGCATAACGATGGTTGACGGACTTCTTCAGACGGCCCAGGCTGCGTTCTATGGCCTGTGTCTCTTCCAATAGTTGCAAGGGAGTGAGTTCGGTGTCCACAGAGCAGGCGGCATTGAGAAATGAATTTTCGGAAGAGAATCCCCACGGAGCGGTCACGTAAAAAGAGGATAGGGAAGTTACCTCCCCTATCTTTTCGTTTATCTGCTTGACGGCGGCATGCAGGTTTGCTTCCTTGTCGCCCAAGTTGGTACCAAGTCCCAAATATGCTTTCATTTCCTTATTTATCCAGAATCAGCATCGCATCTCCGTAAGTACCGAAGCGATAATCCTCGTTCAATGCGGTCTGGTAGGCATCCATAATCAGTTCGTAACCGCCGTAGGCACATACCAGCATCAGCAGCGTAGAGAGCGGCAGGTGGAAATTGGTCACCATGCTGTTGGCTACCGAGAACTCGTAGGGAGGGAAGATGAATTTGTTGGTCCATCCTTCAAACTCTTTCAGGTGTCCGTCCGTGCCTACGGCTGTTTCGATGGTACGCATTACCGTGGTACCTACGGCACAGACATTGTTTCCTCTGTCTTTGGCTTCGTTCACCAAGCGGCAGGCTTCAGCATTGACAAACATCTGCTCAGAATCCATCTTGTGTTTCGTCAGGTCTTCCACATCTATTTCGCGGAAGTTGCCCAATCCGGCGTGCATGGTGATGTAGGCAAAGTCTATTCCCTTAATCTCCATGCGCTTCATCAGCTCGCGGCTGAAGTGGAGTCCGGCTGTAGGAGCAGTCACAGCTCCCTCGTTGCGGGCAAAGATGGTCTGGAATCGTTCGGCGTCTTCCTCTTCCACCGGACGGTTGATAAACGTGGGCAGCGGAGCTTCGCCCAGTGCGTAGAGTGCCTTCTTGAACTCATCGTGAGGACCGTCATAAAGGAAACGGAGCGTACGGCCGCGGGAGGTCGTGTTGTCAATTACTTCCGCCACCATGGAATCGTCTTCACCGAAATAAAGCTTGTTCCCGATACGGATCTTGCGTGCAGGGTCCACCAACACGTCCCACAAGCGAAGTTCTTCATTCAATTCGCGCAACAAGAATACTTCGATACGTGCACCGGTTTTCTCCTTGTTGCCATACAAACGTGCCGGAAAAACTTTCGTGTCATTAAAGATAAACACGTCTTTATCATCAAAATACTCCAAAATATCCTTGAATATTTTGTGCTCTATCTTACCTGTGGACTTATGAACCACCATCAGGCGTGACTCATCTCTGTACTTTGCCGGATGCAAAGCAATCTTTTCTTCCGGCAGTTTAAATTTGAATTGTGACAGCTTCATCTTTGTCTTTCTTTATTCGTTTGTTACTTCAATGTCTTGTTTCTCCAACCATTCGGTAAAGTCGTCCACTTGCAGGCAGTCTTCCAGTTTTACATCGCCCACTCGTGTGCGGACCAATCCCGTCAGGTGTGCGCCGCTGTTCAGTGCTTGGCCGATGTCTCTTGCCAAAGCCCGGATGTAAGTGCCCTTGCTGCATACCACCCGGATTTTGATTTCGGGCAGCCGGCAGTCCAGCAACTCTATTTCGTCTATCACCAGCGTCTTTGCCTTCAGCTCCACTTCCTCACCGTTGCGGGCCAGTTCGTAGGCACGTTTGCCGTCCACCTTGCAGGCCGAAAACACAGGCGGTATCTGCTCAATGCTTCCCACGAATCCTTTCAGTGTCTCTTCCACCAGCTCGCGGGTGATGTGTTCCGTAGGATAAGTGGCATCTATTTCCTTTTCCAAATCAAACGACGGAGTGGTAGCCCCTAATTGCAGGGTGGCTATGTACTCCTTTGTGTGGTACTGAAACTCCTCGATGCGCTTTGTTGCCTTACCCGTACAGATAATCATGACACCGGTGGCCAGCGGATCCAGTGTTCCGGCATGTCCCACCTTTATTTTCTTTACGCCCAGCTTGCGGCAGATGTGGTATCTTATCTTGTTCACCACTGCAAAGGAAGTCCATTTCAGCGGCTTGTCAAAGTACAATACTTCTCCTTCTTTAAAATTCATCCCTTTCTAAATCATGCACATACTATCGTCAGTATGCCCGCAATGGCACAATAGATAGCAAAATAAATCAACTTACCTTTCTTCACGATGTTTATCATCCATTTGCAGGCCAGGCAGCCCGATACGAATGCTGCTAAAAAGCCCACTGCCAATGACAGCATGGAGATGTCCGATGTTCCTTCGGCAGCACCTTTCACTATCTTCATCCCGTCCAACAACGCTTCGCCCAAGATGGGAGGAATCACCATCAGGAAAGAGAACTGCGCCAGCTTAGCCTTGTTGTCGCCCAACAGCAAGCCGGTGGCAATCGTTGTGCCCGAGCGCGACAGGCCGGGCAACACGGCGCAGGCTTGTGCCAGACCGATGATGAAGGCATCTTTCAGACTGATGTTTTCTTTCAGACGGGGTTTGGCATAATAAGAGAAAGTAAGCAACAAGGCTGTCAGCAGCAACATGCAGCCCACAATCAACAGACCCGATCCGAAGATTTCTTCCACGTAGTCCTTGAAGAATACGCCCACAATGCCTATGGGAATCATAGACACGATAATATTGATAACATATTTCGTTTCGGCATTCAGCTCAAACTTGAACAGGCCGCGGAAAATCCAGTCTATCTCTTTCCACAATATAACCAATGTGCTCAGCACCGTAGCCACATGCACGGCGATGGTGAAAGTCAGATTGTCTTCACCTTCTATGCCGAACAAGGCCGACCCGATGGCCAAATGGCCGCTACTGCTCACCGGCAAGTATTCCGTAAGCCCCTGGAGTATTCCCAGGAGCAAGGCTTCAAACCATTCCATTGTTTCAATACGTATTTAGCGATGATTACACATTTGCTTTCCCGTCTTTAGGCTTACGGATGATGCCATACATCATAAAGATGAAACCTAAGAAACACACCACGGGCGCCACCTTGATACGACGGGCACTGAATATATCCGGCTCAAAATAACCTTCCGTAGAGCTGGGACCCGTCATCAGCAGGAAGCCGATGATAATGACTGCCATACCGATTGCCAACAGTATGAAGTTTGTTTTGTCGAATGCAAATTTCTGTCTATCCATTATTCTATGAGTTTAAATATAATACAATGTAGAAGCCTTCATGCGCAAATACTTGTTGATAGAGATATAAGCGCATAAAAAGGTAATGATCAAGCCGAATGCCAGGACGGAACCCATCACTATCAGCACGGTCATGGGGGTTATGATTTCTATCAGTTCCGGTTCATACCTCACCAGTCCGTAAGCCATGCCCGTCAGTGCCGCATCGGCCATGAAGGCAGCCATCAAGCCTATGCAGAAGTTACGCCACAAGAAAGGCCGGCGGATGAATCCCCAACTTGCCCCTACCAGCTTCATGGTGTGAATCAGGAAGCGTTTGGAGTAGATGGTCAGTCGGATAGTATTGTTGATGAGCGCGAAGGAGATAAGCGTGAGCAGTGCCGCCAGTCCCAACAGGAAGAAGCTGACTTTGCGGATGTTGCTATTGACGGCATCCAGCAAGTCTTGCGGATAGTTTATCTCCATCACCTTTTTGTTCTGCATGATTTTCTCTTCAATCCAGGCGATGCTGTCCGTATGGGCATAATCGGCGTTCAGCTTGATTTCGATGGAGGCGGTAAACGGGTTGTAGCCCAAAAACTCAGCCGGGTCTGTCCCCATCGCTTCGGCCTGTTCCTTCAAGGCCTGCTCCTTAGAGATGTACATCGTTTCTTTCACGAAGGGTTCGCTGTTCAGCTGCTTCTGGAATTTCAAGGCTTCGGGTTCCTTCATGTCATCGCTGACGAGTACGGAGAAACTGATGTTCTCGCGCACATAGCGCGACAGGTTGTCGGCCGAAAGCACGAAAAACACCACCATGCCCAGCAACAGCAACACCAGCATGGTGCTGATACTGGAGGTAATGAACTGCATATCGAAAAAAGATCCTGACTTCTTTCCCATAATCATTTCTTTCTGAATACATAAATCATCGAACTGCTTCGTTCTTTCTTGACTAACGAACTGAACCAGGCCAACAGCCCCGTCCACATTCCTCTCAGGAAGAACAAGCGGTTACCTTTATATTTCTCCGTGAGCATGGATACATAGAAAGCATCGAAAGGCATCGGATGTTCTTCGGCCAACTTGAATCCATGCTTCGCTCCAAACTGCTGTATCGTGGAGGGTGAGAAGTGCCACAAATGACGGGGCACGTCATACGCCGCCCACCATGCTCCATACTTCTGTGCGTCATACGAAGTAAGGTTGGGCACAGCCACTATCAGCACACCGTCCTTTTTCAGCAGCACCGACAGTTGTTCCCATGTCTCATTCAGGTGTTCCAGATGCTCCATGACATGCCACAACGTAATGGCATGGAAAGCCTCCTTCTCATACCTGCCCAAAGCATCTTCGGCTTCCGCTTCCAGCCCGAAGTGCTTAGCGGCAAACTCGCGTGCCTGTGCGCTCTTCTCGATGGCTTTCACTTGCCAGCCCCGTTCCTGCATGGTGTGGGCAAAATATCCGGTGCCCGTACCTATATCCAGCAGGCTTCCTTCGCGCAATCCGGCTGTCCGTTCCACGAGCTTTGCCTTGCGGGTCAGCATATACTGCCGCACCCGATGATACACGCGGTTCATCAGTCCCCGGTGCGTATCGGTGTGCGAGATATAGTCGGGTGTTTCATAATACCGCCCTATCACAGCTTCAGAAGGAACACCCTGTGTGAACACGAAGCCACAATCCTTGCAGCGAAACAGCGTGAACCGTTCGCCCGAAGCATAGTGATCCGTACAGGTGATGGTATGTTCCAAATGTTTTCCGTCGCACAACGGACAAGTATTTATATTGAGTATATCCACTTTTCGCCCTAATTTGCTGCAAAATAACAAATAAATTGGATTAGTATGCGCATCCTTTAAGGACTTTTAAGAGAAATGGGAGCTACCATATATATAAAAAAGAATACGCTGTGCAAATAGAATATCATCAAATTCTCTTCGGTATTTTTTTTGTGTTCCACATTTTGTTGTTACTTTTGTGGATATTATAATAATATAGTGTACTATGGAAAAGAAATTAACTCGTTCTCGCGACAAAAAGATTGCCGGAGTATGCGGCGGATTGGCCGATTTTTTGGGTTTGGACAAATCTATTGTCCGTATTGTGTGGTTGTTGTGCGTATTGCTGGCCGGTACCGGACTATTGGCTTACCTGGTCATGTGGATTGTGATGCCCGAAGAAAAGTAATCCTTCTGCTCACACGCTATAAGTTTTGTCCTTGTAATGCATTATATTTAAGTGCATTAACAATCTTTTGCTAAAAAATAAGGGGACATTCCGTTGATCACTTTATTTGTACTTAATAATCTGAATACCAGTTATTAAAGACGTAATAAAGTGATCCATGGAATGTCCCCCGATTATTTTATTATTCCTATCTTTGCGCTCCCTTTGCCAATTATGTATCTTATCATCCTGAGCGAAATTACGGATTTGACGGTATGAAACGGGAAATTTGACGCCTTGAAAATTTTTTTTCGCCCTTTGAAAATCCGATAAGGTGCCTTGAAAAATATTTTTTAAAGGGTCAAAAATATGGGGAGTTTATTCCATTGAAAATAAGAAACATATCATATAATTAGAAATGACAAACAATAGAACATCTGAATTTGAATATCAATTCACGGCCGTGCCGACAAACTTGTTTTTATGCTTGGACAATAACTGCAGAAGCATGTTGTTTACGTTGATACAATTATCGACTTACTATGCAAAAGAAGATGGCTTTTTCTTCCGGGCGAATGAAGACTTACAAGCCGAAAGCAATCTAAGTAAAAATCTCGTAAGGGCTACATTGAGCAGTTTATATGATAATGGTTTAATTGTAGTCAGTTCTGTGGGCAAAAGCCAAGGAACTATTCCCAATAACTTCAAAGTGAACTTTGAGAACTTTGCCAAATGGGAAAGCCTCTCCATCGAGGAATGTATAAAAAATCCTATACACAAAATTGAAACCGCAGATTATAAACATAAAGGTTTTACGCCTTCTTATCTTGTCGGTGAAACTGACGCGAAGAAGAAAGTTTCACCAGAACGCGGAAAAAGTGAACACAATAT
>JAUNIV010000373.1 GCA_030523385.1 Bacteroidales bacterium
GTTCGGGCGAGGGCAGGCGGGTGAGCTTGCGGTAGGACATGACGAAGTTTATCAGTCCTTGCCCCGTGGAGTGGATGGTTTCCAATCCCTGTCGCAGTTCTTCGTTTTCTGCTCCCGGAAGGGTCAGCAAGGTTTCGCTCAGCGAGGTGACGGGGGTGAGCGAATTCATGATTTCGTGCGTCAGTACGCGGGTGAGGCGTATCCACGAGTCGATTTCGCGCTCATCGAGTTCGCGGTTGATGTCGCTCAGGGCTATGATGCGCAGTTCTTCATCTTTGATTCGGATGCCGGACACACGCAATGCCAGGAGGACTGTTCCGCGTTCGGTATTGAACTGCACTTGCAGTTTGTCGCCCGGCACGGCCCGTTCAAACTTGTTCATCAGTTCGTCGGATATGCGTGACAGTTGCTTGACGTGCGTCAGTATATCCATCCCCAACAGGTGAAGGGCTTCTTTGTTCTTCTGATAGACAGCCCCTTGACTGTTCAGCACCACGATACCTGTCTCCACGAAATCCAATATCAGCTCGTAATACTTTTCGCGTTCCGCTGTTTCTATCTTTACGTTGTAGAGGATGCGGGCAATGCGGTTCAGCATGGCGTTTACCATCGAATTGTTGTCGGCCGAGGCATGCTCGTAGAAGCGCACGGCAGGGTCGTCATTCTCTATGGCATCCAACAGGAAAGCCACTTTGCGGGCGTTGTAGGTGTAGAGGCGGTAGAACTGCCTGATGGAAACTATCAGGCAGGGCATGGCGATGCACAGCCATAGCCAGTTGCGTTGCTGGCACAACCACAGGCAGACGATGGCCGATAGCAGGGTGACGGAGAGACGGAAGAGGAACTGTTTCATAAGCCGAACTTCTTCATCTTGTTATATAATGTCTGGCGGGTGATGCCTAATTGTGCGGCTACGGACGACAGGTTTCCGTTGCATTTCTCTATCGCTTTCCGTATCATCTGCACTTCCATTTCCTCCAGTGTAGATACGCCGGGATCGGCCGGTGTCGGTGTCGCTTTTTGCGTGAAGTGGAAATATTCTTCCGTCAGTATGCCCCCTTCGCTGATGATGACAGCCTTTTCGATGGCATGTTCCAGCTCGCGGATGTTGCCCGACCATGCGTGGGCAGTCAGTTTCTCACCGGCTGCGGGCGAGAGGGTGATGCTCTCTTTGCCATATTGCTTGCAGAAGCGGTCGATGAAGCGTTGGGCCAGCGGGATGATGTCTTCCTTCCTGTCTCTCAATGAAGGTATCTCTATGTGGATGGTGTTGATGCGATAGAGCAGGTCTTCACGGAATCGTCCTTGATTCACCATTTCTTCCAAATTGCAGTTGGTGGCACATATCAGGCGGATATTGACGGGAATGGGCACGTTGCTGCCTACGCGCACCACGCTCCGGCTCTGTATGGCGGTGAGCAGTTTTGATTGCAAATGGTAGGGCAGGTTGCCTATTTCGTCCAAGAACAGGGTGCCTTCGTTGGCGGCCTCGAATTTGCCTGCCCGGTCGGCATGAGCATCGGTGAAGGAGCCTTTCACATGGCCGAACAGTTCGCTCTCAAAGAGCGATTCGGTCACGGCTCCCATATCCACCGTCACCATGTCGCGCCGATGGCGTGCTGACAAGGCGTGTATCTCGCGTGCCAGCATTTCCTTGCCGGTGCCGTTCTCGCCCGTTATCAGTATGTTGGCATCGGTCTGTGCCACTTTTTCCACCAGCATCCGCAGTTGCTTCATGGCGAGGCTTTCTCCCCAATACATGGATGAGGCAGCCCTCTGTCCGTCGGCTTTCTTTTTCCCTTTGGTGTCTTTACGGCAGGCGGCAAGCAGGGTTTCGGTCAGCCGGGTATTGTCCCACGGCTTGACGATGAAGTCTGTGGCTCCTTCCTTGATGCCTCTCACGGCCAGGTCGATGTCGGCGTAGGCGGTGAACAGCACCACGGGCAGCGAGGGTTGTATCTTCTTGATTTCGTGCAGCCAGTAGAGTCCTTCGTTTCCCGTATTGAGTCCGCTGCTGAAGTTCATGTCCAACAGCACCACTTGTGCATCTTCTGTTCGCAGTGTGGCAGGCAGGGTGACGGGCGAGGGCAATGTGACAATGCGGCTGAAATGATTCTTCAGCAATAGGGTGACGGCCGATAAGACGCCTTTGTTGTCATCTACCACGATGAGGGTTCCTTGTTTGTTCATGGTTCTTGTTGTGTTTCTTTGGTGAAATGCAAAAGTAAGCAAAATCAAGAAAAAGAAAGAATTTTCCCGTCTAAAGTTTCCTGCCTTGACGGAGAGTGTCAAAAAATCATCCACCGCTGTCTAATTTTTAGACACTTTGCTTGAAAGCGATTTTTGATAGAATATTGATAATGAATGAAATGCAAGTTTGGCACGGTTTTGGCATGTATTTCTGTGAGAACGAATAAAAAGAAGAAGCATACTTTATGTTTCTTATACATTGGAGCAGCGGCGTTGGGAGAACGGTGCTGCACACTTAAAAGAAAAATATTAGGAAATAGAAATATAAACGAAAAAATAAGTTCCTATGTTTAAAATCGGAAGTGACGGATAACATAAGATAGCCCTA
>JAUNIV010000374.1 GCA_030523385.1 Bacteroidales bacterium
AGGTTTCCGGCATCTGGATTTATCCGAATGACTATTTCAATCCGTTGGATGATGCGACAGGACGACTGATCATTACGGAAAACACCCGCAGCATCCACCATTATGCCAAAACATGGTGCGACAATTACGGACCTGTCCGGATTTGGGTGACTCGTTGGATGCATCGCATTTGGGGGATAAACAGCCTCCTGTGGTTGAAACGATTCCTGCATTTTATCTCGCGGTCACATAAATAAACGCAGTTCCGTTTGCCGATTAAAAGAATATAACTACTTTTGCAAGTATAGAAACAACTAAAAAGAAAGCCATCATGGGAAGCGAAGGACTACAAGCCAGATACATCAACCCCTATACCGATTTCGCGTTCAAGCTACTATTCGGTACCGATCTTAACAAAGACATTTTGATAGGATTCTTAAACGCGTTGTTCGATGGAAAGGAAGTGATACGTGACGTAACCTACCTGAACACCGAACATTTGGGTACACGCGAGCCCGACCGCCGTGCCGTGTTCGATGTGTATTGCGAGAACGAGCAGGGCGAGAAAATCCTCATCGAGATGCAGAAGGCAGAGCAGCAGTTCTTCAAGGACCGCAGCCTTTTCTACTCCACTTTCCCCATCCGCGAACAGGGCATCAAGGGTGACTGGAGCTACGAGCTGAAAGCCGTCTATATCATCGGTGTCCTCAATTTCACCTTCGACAGGGAGAATCCGGACTATTTCCACCACGAAGTAAAGCTGATGGATGTCAAGACCTGTAAGGTGTTCTATGACAAGCTGACTTTCGTTTATCTGGAGATGCCCAAATTCCACAAGACAGAAGAAGAACTGGAAACTTTCTTTGACAAATGGATGTTCGTACTCCGTAACCTGTCACGTCTGATGGAAAAACCCGCCGCACTTCAGGAACGTATATTCCAAAGAGTTTTTGATGCAGCTGAGATTGCGCGTTTCTCTGCCGAAAAGCGATATGAATACGAAGAGAGCTTAAAGGCCTATCGTGACTGGAACAACTCTTTGGATACTGCTAAAAACAAAGGAATAGCCATCGGACGGGAGCAAGGCCGCGAGGAAGGAATGCGTAAAGGCCGCGAAGAAGGAATGCGTGAAGGTCGCGAGGAAGAGAAAAGGGCGATAGCCAAAGCCTTAAAGGCAGAGGGTATGCCCTTGTCATCCATCCTTCGCCTGACCGGACTGACAGAAGAAGATATCAAAGAACTGTGATAAGAAAATGCCATTCAGAGTGTGATATGGACTCTGAATGGCAACACATTAAGCGTTGATGCAAGCGCTTACTCCGATAACGCTGCCGATGGCCGTAGCCACGGCAATGATAATTTTAAGAATCATACTCCAGGTTGCATTCGATTTTGTACTCATAATTCATTGTTTTTAGTTAATCATTAATAATACTTGCGCTGTCCGTGTCAGATTTGCCGTCGCCCAGTTCCACCGTAGTATCGCCCGCCTTCAAGGCTTTCACCAGCTTCTTGGCAGCACGGCGGGTGGGAACCAAATTGAATACTGCATCGTCCAGCAGATTCCGGAAACGTGCCCCACAGGCCCAGTTCGCTTTCAGACGCTTCACGTGGATAGCAGGATTGTAGGCACTGGCGCTGTCCGAACCTTCACCGTTGATGCTGACATAGAAATCGCCTAAATCGCCCAAACGGATTTTTTGTCCTGCCAAAAGCTGTTCCCTCATACAATCTACCGCCATGGTGAGGATGGCCACGATGTCGGCACGCTTATACACGCAACCATGACTGGCGATGTGTTCGGCAAACTGGACAATATCCATGATTTCGGAATACTGCGCACAAGAGTAAGCCTTTTTCGGGGCATTTTCATCCGCCGGATTTCCGCGCATCACAATACTGTAATTGATCATAACACTAATTGTTAAAAAGTTAAAAATAGAACATTAAAATCGCTCTGCCGGGAAACGGCTTGCACCGTTACTGAACGTTCTGCATAACCGTTACTAATCGTGAGGCCTCACCGTTAGTAATCGTCACGCACCACCGTTAGTAATCGTGCGCCTTTATTGTCCCGGCGCTGCAAAGGTAGATAGGACACGAGAATGGAGAACACTCTGGTGCACGACAGCGAATGATGCCGCAGCCTAATGCATGATATTGCATAATCTGGGCATTGGAATATTTCTTGTTTTGACAAATTTTTCGTAACTTTGTGTCTGAAAATCAGATGTTGAACAACTAAATCAGACTCATTAAAAAATGGAAAATTTTGTAATCAGAGCCTATGGAAAGGGAGAGCTGGCACAATGCTACAGCCCACATGTCACACCTGCTGCAGCCTGCCGTCGGATGATGGCTTGGATAAAGATGCAACCTTCGTTGGTGGAGGCCCTGCACGCGGCGGGCTACAACGAGAAGTCGAGAAATTTTACGCCTGCACAGGTGCAGCTCATCGTCACCGCATTAGGAGAGCCTTGATGGCTCTTTCAAAAAGTGCAAAAGTGCAGAAAAGTGCAAAGCCGTTTTCTCACACGCGCGCACGCGATAAGAAATACGAGGAAATG
>JAUNIV010000375.1 GCA_030523385.1 Bacteroidales bacterium
TATACCTATATTAATTATTGTCTTCAGCATGCGCAGCTTTACCGCAATAGAGTGAGGGTAATCGGTATATCCGAAGTGCAGGATGCTATTCATAAGGCTTACCAGGAGCGCAATCGTCAGCAAGAAGAACGTTTGCATTCGTTTTTAGTGTTGGTCAGTATCCTTTCGGTGGTGCTGTTAGTGGCCATCTTCTATATTTATGCACAGATGAAGACTTTGTCGCGTTCGCGTGCCCGGCTGAATGAAGTGAATCAGTTGCTGAACAAGCACATCGGTGAGTTATCGCAGGCACATGCAAGGTTGGCGGAGATGAACGGAGAATTGCAATCAGTAAACGGTCAGTTGCAGTCGGTGAACCTCCAGCTGAAGGAAGCTAACAGCCAGTTGCGCGAATCAAACTACGTGAAGGAAGAATACATTGGCTACGTCTTTGCCATCTGTTCCAACTACATCAGCAAGCTCGATGAATTCCGCAAGAACGTGAACCGCAAAATCAAGGCCAAACAGTTTGATGAGGCTAAGGCACTGACCGATACGCCCACGATGGCGCAGAACGAGTTGAAAGAATTCTATCACAACTTCGATGCCATCTTCCTGCACGTATATCCCGACTTCGTGAGCGACTTCAATGCATTGTTGCAGCCCGAAGAACGCATTGTGCTGAAAGAGGGCGAACTGCTGAATACCGAATTGCGCATTTATGCACTGGTGCGTCTGGGCATTAACGACAGTGTGAAGATAGCTGAGTTCTTGCACTGCTCGCCGCAAACGGTCTATAACAATCGGTTGAAGACACGCAACAAAGCCATCATTCCCAAAGAGGAATTTGCCAATACGGTGCGCTCGTTGGGTAAGATGCAGGAGTGAATCTGCCCGGCTTTCTTGTCAGGGCAGATTTATTAAAGTTCATTTTTCAACTTTTTCAGATATTCCGAAGGTATGCAACCAAATTCCTCTTTGAAGCATTGGCGGAAGTAGAACAGGTTGTTGATGCCTACTTTGAAAGCTATTTCGGAAATGGTGTATTTCCCTTCCAGTAAATACTGCTCTGCATATTTCATGCGGGCTTTGCGTATATATTCGTTGGTAGATAGTCCGGTGAGGGCTTTCATTTTGCGGTAAAGCGTAGAGTTGCTCATACACATCTTGTCTGCCAAATAACCGATATCTATCTTGTCGGTCGATAGCCGTTCTTTAATCAGCAGGTCTATCTTTTGAATGAATTCATTGTCTAACTTACTCATGGACTCTGCCATGATGGTCGATTTGTCATTGGCAATATTGTGATTGCTGAAATGTTCGGCCAGTTGTTTGCGTGATTGCAGCAGGTTCTCAATACGACTATGCAGCAGGCTGGCACTGAAAGGCTTGGTCAGATAAGAATCTGCTCCTGTCTGATACCCTTCTTCTTTATCTGCCAGTGAATCTTTGGCTGTCAGTAAGATAATGGGAATATGGCTGGTGCGCACGTCTTTTTTCAGTTCGCGGCACATTTCATTTCCGTCCATGATGGGCATCATAATGTCACTTACAATGATGTCGGGAATTTCTTTCAGTGCCAATTCCATGCCCTGTTTGCCGTTGTCGGCAGTGCGTACATCAAAATCATCGGAAAACGAACTGGCTACATAGTCGCGTATGTCCGGGTTGTCTTCTACCACTAATAAAATAGGTCTGGTTCCGGTTTCATGCTCCGTGCTTTCGTTCGCTGATGGTATTGAAGTTTTCTCTGTAGGCTCGGCATGGAGCGCATTGGGATAACTATTATCAGTGAGCAGGCGTACGCGGAAAATACTTCCCTGATTAGGTGTACTTTCTACTTCGATTTCTCCTTCGTGCAGATCTATTAAGTTTTTCACCAGTGCCAACCCAATGCCCGTACCCGAAGCTTGATGACGGCTACCTTCTTGGTAGTAACGGTCGAATATATGGGGTATGGCTTCGGAGCTAATGCCGTATCCTGTGTCGCAAACGGACATTTCCGTGTATTTCAAATTGTTTGAGCAAATGTTGTGAAGTCCGATGGTAATACTTCCTTTGTCGGTATATTTCAGTGCATTCGAGATGAGATTATCTAAAATGATTTGGATAATTTCTCTGTCGAAATAGAGTATTGCTTGTTCGGGCTCTATCTCCCATCGTATTTCAACTTCTTTCTTACGGTTCAGTTCCTTATATTTTAGCCCGTTCTCTCGAATCAAAGTAGCCAAGTCAGCCCGGCTGACGCATAGTTTTCGGTTTTGTGTTTCCGTTTTGCGGAACTCCAGTATTTGGTTAATCAGATTGAGTAACCGTATGGCGCTTTGGCGTATGACGGAGATTTTCTGCGCATCTTTAGTAGAAAGGCTGTTGCTTTTTTGTAAATCCTCCAGTGGACCGACTATCAGTGTGAGTGGTGTGCGCAACTCATGTGTGATGTTGGTGTAGAAACGCAAACGCTCATTGTTTAGGTCTTGTTCGTGTTCGTGACTTTGCTTTTCAAGTTTATAGAGAGCTTCGGCTTTCAGCCTTTTTTTGTAAGCATAGACTATGTAAATAAGG
>JAUNIV010000010.1 GCA_030523385.1 Bacteroidales bacterium
GCAAAACCAGGCTTTGCGAGATACCTTTATTCAGGCTCCCGATGGAGTCAAGCTGCATGCCTATTATGTAAATGCCGCACACCCCACAGCTAAAACCGCTGTCATAGTCCACGGATATACAGACAACTCCATACGCATGATGATGATAGGTTACCTGTATAACCATGAACTGAATTACAACATTCTGCTGCCCGACTTGCGCTACAGCGGACTGAGTGAAGGCACAGCCATACAGATGGGATGGCTGGACCGCAAAGACGTAATGCAATGGATGGAAGTGATACATACCATGTATGGAGACAGCACCCGTATGGTGGTACACGGCATTTCCATGGGAGCAGCCACAACCATGATGGTATCGGGAGAGCCACAATCCGCTTATGTGAAATGTTTTGTGGAAGACTGTGGCTATACCAGCGTATGGGACCAATTCTCCAAAGAACTGAAAGAACAGTTCGGACTGCCGCGTTTCCCATTGATGTACACTACCGACCGGCTCTGCCGAATGGAATACAGATGGGGATTCAAGGAAGCATCGGCTATGAAGCAAGTGGCGCGTTGTCGTTTGCCCATGCTTTTCATTCATGGAGATAAAGATGATTTTGTACCCACGCAGATGGTGTACCAACTTTACGAAGCCAAACCGGAGCCAAAGGAATTATGGATTGTGCCCGAAACCGGACATGCCCGCTCTTACCTGCTGTATCCGGAAGAATATACCCACCGAGTGAAAACATTTGTAACCCCATACATGCAATGAAAAGACCGACACTTCTTTGCTTATTCCTTCTGTTGCTTGCCATCACTACCATTCAAGCCAAGGAATACACCGTGAAAGACATACCGATGGTACATCTGCAAAACCGTACCCGTTATGTAAGTAATCCGGACGGTATTCTCTCGTCTGCTGCCGTAGCCACCATGGATAGTATTCTCTATGCTTTAGAGCAAAAGACAGGTATCCAAACAGTAGTGGCGGTAGTAACCGGTATCGAGGGAGGCGACTGTTTTGACTTTGCCTACCGTTTAGGAGAAGAAACAGGCGTAGGACAGAAAGGGCGGGATAACGGATTGGTCATCTTGCTTTCTACCGATGAACGATGCATCCAGTTTGCTACCGGATATGGTTTGGAAGGCACTTTGCCTGATGCTTTGTGCAAACGTATTCAGAATCGTTACATGCTCCCCCACTTCAAGGACAATGATTGGGATACCGGCATGGTAGAAGGCATACGCGCCATCAATGGCTATTTGGATGGTTCTATGGAGAACACGGACGATGAAGAGGACGAAGATGTCATGGCCGTCGTGCTCACTTTGCTGGCTTTTTGCGGAATCATAGGCATAGTCATTGTCTATCTTGTATGGAGGGCAAACAGATGCCCCAACTGCAAGAAACATCAATTACAGCGCGTAAACTCTCAAGTAATAGCACGCAACAACGGTATAAAAACCGAAGAAGTGACTTATCTGTGCCGTCACTGCGGACATACCTTTACCCGAAGAGAGAAATCTGAAGATGAGAACTACCGTGGTCCCCGCAATCATGGTGGAGGAACTATCTTCATGGGAGGTGGATTCGGTGGCAGTAGCGGAGGCGGATTCAGTGGAGGAAGTTTCGGAGGAGGCAGCTTCGGCGGAGGAGGCGCAGGAAGCCGATTCTAAAAGTAATAGAGAACAAACGAATCATCAAAAATAAAAAGAATAACAAGTATGAAGAAATCAACAATCATTGTAATTGCAGTCATTGCAATCATAGCTATCTGGGGAGTCAGCTCCTACAACGGAATGGTCAAGATGGAAGAAACCGTCAATACGGAATGGAGTAATGTAGAGAACCAATACCAGCGTCGTTCTGACCTGATACCCAATCTGGTAAATACCGTTAAAGGCTATGCCTCTCACGAGAAGGAAACCTTTCAGGCTGTAGTAGATGCACGTACCAAAGCCACCCAAATGACCATCAGTGCCGATGACCTTACTCCCGAAAAGATGCAGGAATTTCAGAAAGTACAGGGTGAAGTAGGCAGTGCATTGGGTCGTCTGTTGGCTATCACCGAAGCCTATCCCGACTTGAAAGCCAACGAAAATTTCAAGGAATTGCAAGCCCAGTTGGAAGGAACGGAAAACCGCATCAGCGTAGAGCGTAAGAAGTTTAATGACGCAGCCCGTTCCTACAACACTGCCATCCGCACTTTCCCGCGTAACCTGTTGGCCGGGATATTTGGTTTCGACAAGCGTCCGTACTTTGAAGCCGAGGAAGGAGCAGAAAAAGCACCGAAGGTAGAATTCTAAAACGAAGCCTATCTATTTTTATGGAGTGTCCAGCAAGCCGTACATACGGGCATAACGCACAGCCTCCAGGATATGGCATATTCGGATCGAAAATTAAGTTTGCCAATGGCAGCGAAGCTGACTATTTCGATTCAGCTAAACGCTTTGATCTCGGTGTCGGCGGGCGCATAGGTTTTGAATACAGATCTTTCCAGCTAAGCGCAGGAGCCAATTATGGTGTCCTCGATGCCTTAAAGCATTCCGGCAGCCATAATTTCATCGCCAATGTAGGACTCTCATATATGTTCTAAACAATACAAATATCAGGAGTGCTCCGTTTACACTTTGTAAGTGGGGCATTTTTTATTGCAGCTCGGTTACATTGACCTTTCCAGCAAAACTCTTTGAGCCACGCAGCAAAGTCGCTGTGTGGCTTTCTCTTTACCTTTGCAGTAACGATAATAAATATTATAAACCAATTAAAACAAGTAGTAATGAAAAAGTTATTGTATCTTCTTTTGGCTATGTTCGTCGTAATAGACTTGAACGCCTGTTCTACTGATGACAATACAGTAAACGAACCTCCTACGGAATCTCCGGAGAACCCGGACGAACCAAGCACAGGCCCGGACAATCCGAATACTCCCAACCCGGACATGGGCAAGACGCTTATCGTCTATTACAGTTTCACGAACAACGTGCATACCATCGTGAGTGACTTGCGCACACAGATTGAGGCAGACGTGATACGTGTGGAACCGGCGGAAAAGAACATCGACTATGCCGCCAACAACTATGCCGCAGGCAGTGCGCTGATTCAGGCTATTCGTGACAATCCGGGCAGCGCGACTTCCTATCCGGCAATAGATCCGGTGGAGGTGCAACTGGAAGAATATGGTACCATCATCGTGGCGGCTCCGCTTTGGTGGAGCAACATGGCGGCTCCGTTGCAGACGTTCCTGTTCAATCACGGCGCTGATATGGCAGATAAGAACATCGGTCTGATTGTGTCGAGCGCAAGCAGCGGTATCAGCGGTGTGGAGGCGGATGCCAAGCGGTTGATTCCCGACGGCAATTTCCTTACTCCGAGCCTTTGGATCCGTTCTTCGCAGACCTCTTCCTGTCATTCGATGATTTCAGAGTGGTTGAATGAGATAGGTTATACGGAATAATATAAAATTACTCAGCGAACGACACGGTTGTTGCGCAGGTCAAGTAAATATCATCTGAAAGTATAAAGAGAGAATGTGGCACTTTGGAAATTATTTCCTTTCAATTTGGCTTCTATATTCCAACGGACTGCAACCGGTTTCCCGCCTGAACAGCCGTGTGAAATGCTGCGGATATTCAAAACCTAAGCTGTATGCTACCTCACTGATAGACAAAGCCGGGTCGGCAAGCCGCATCTTAGCACAATCCACAATCCGTTCGTGGATGTATTTCAATGCGGAAAGACCGGTTTCGTTTCTCAACAGGTCGCTCAGATAGTTGGAAGACAGGTGCAGGGAGTCGGCGCAAAACTGTACGGACGGCAGTCCCTCTTTACGGGGACGATCGGACGAAAGGTAATTATCGAGCAGATGCTCCAGTGCGGACAACAGATGATTGTTCTCTTTGTTGCGGGAAGCAAACTGGCGTTCGTAGAAACGCCGGCAATAGGTCAGCAACAGGGCTATGTTGGCAACGATAAGCTTGTCACGGCAGACGGACTCCGTGTCGTGAAGTTCCTCCTCTATATTGTCTAACAACTGGTTGATGATTTCCCGCTCCCGGTCATTCAGGTTCAGCCCTTCGCTCACATCGTATGAGAAGAAGGTGAACTCACGCATCATGCGGGCAAGCGGCGTGCCATGCAGCAATTCGGGATGGAACAGCAGGACACGTCCCGACGGCTGGAACACCGGGACGCGATGGCGCAAATCAACGACCTGCCCCGGTCCGGTGAAAATCAGTGTGCCATCGTCGTACTCATATCTGCGTGTACCATAGAATATGTCGCCGTTGACTCCTATCTTGAGAAAGACCGCATAGAAACCGAAATACTGCCGGACCGCCCTTACCGGACTGTTCTGCGGATAACGGAACACGCTGACCAATGGATGCAACGTCTTCACGTGCGCCCATTCGTTGTATTGCTCTATGCGTTCCAGTTTCAGATAGTCATCTTTCATATTCAGACCCGTTTACGGTGCAAAATTACGGAAAATCCGTCTGATACTCGCTGTATCACGAAGATACTTTTCATCTTTGTATGGAGGTGTCCCTGCTATTGGCACGACTGCCGGTGACGGGATGCGATGCCACAGCCTTTTCAAGTTCCATCCATTCATTGGCGGAATATTCCAACGATACGGCTTGCAAGTCCTCATGCAGATGTGCCGCCTTTGTTGTGCCCGGTATGGGGACTATCCACGGCTCTTTGGCGAGCATCCATGCCAAGGCGGCTTGCGAGGAGGTGATACCCCTTGTGCGCCCGAAGCGGTGCAGCTCATTCAAGATGGGCGTATTGTCGCGTATGGTTTCTGCCGTGAACTGCCCGTGTGTAGCACGGTTGTCATTGTCCGCATCGAACAGGGTGAACTCATTGATGTCGCCACCCAAAAAGCCGCGCGTCAGCGGAGAATAGGCAACGAAACCTATTCCGAGTTCCTTCAATGTCGGAAATATGCTTTGTTCGGGGGTGCGCCACATCAGATGGTACTCACTCTGCACAGCGGTCAGCGGACATACGGCATGGGCACGCCGTATGGTCTCTGCATTGGCCTCCGATAACCCGAATCGCAACACTTTTCCTTCTTTTATCAAGTCGGCAACCGTGCCTGCCACCTCCTCTACGGGAACATTCTTGTCCTGACGATGCTGGTAAAACAAAGGGATAGCCTCCAACCGCAAGCGGCGTAGCGAAGCCTCGCACACCCTGCGAATATTGACAGGAGTACAATCCTCCACTCCGATATTGTGCTTGTCGTTGACGAACGTATGCCCGAACTTTGTCGTGATGTTCACCTTATGCCTGTATTCATGCAGTGCCTCGCCCACCAGTTCCTCGTTTTTCCACGGACCATAGCTCTCCGCCGTATCAAACAACGTAACTCCCATGTCCACCGCCTGATGCAGCAGGCGCACAAGGGCTTTCTTGTCGGGATGCGCACTGCGGTGATGGCTCATCCCCATGCAGCCCAATCCGATTGACGAAACTTCCATCGCTGCCCTGCCGCTGCCTAAGATGCGGGTTGCAAATGGCGCGGTTCTCCCGCCTCTGTCGGTAAGACCTTGCTTTGTGGAAATGCCCAATGTGTCAGCCACTGCGGGAGGTACAGCCATCGACAAACCCATTGCCACCGATGCCGTCGCGCCCATCTTCAGAAAGCTGCGTCGGCTCATTTGTTTTCCGTTTTCTTCTTTCATTATTATAACCTTTTTTGTAGTTTGCAGGCAAAGATAATATACGATTATCATTCAGACGCTTGCACCTGTGAATATGGTAGGACAAGTCCCAATTTTGGTAAGATGAAGGTTATTTGTCAAAAGTGTACCGTTTGCGAAATACCATTGTTTTCATTAGGCGAAAAGATTGATTCTCCATATAATTAGCTAACTTTGTGGCTGAATCTCAAAAGACCCATACAGCAATACGGGTATTGGAGGATGACGGAGAAAGGAAATTATTAAGATGAACAAACAAGCAAAATGAAAGTAATCGGTATAAACGGCAGCGCACGGAAAGACGGGAACACTGCCATCATCATCCGGACGGTGTTTGAGGAACTGAACAAGGCCGGGATAGAAACAGAGCTTATCCAATTTGCCGGAGAGGTCGTTGAACCATGCAAAGGATGCTTCGCCTGTAAAGGCAGAGGAAACTGCGTGTTCCGCAAGGATGCCTTCGCCCGTGTCTTTCAGAAGATGACGGAGGCTGACGGCATCATCCTTGGCTCACCGGTATATTCTGCCGATGTCTCCGCAACGATGAAGGCACTGTTAGAGCGGGGCGGCGTGGTCGTAGCCACCAATCCGGGACTTTTGCGGCATAAGGTCGGGGCAGCGGTGGCAGCCGTGAGACGTGGCGGTGGCATGACGGCGATTGACACGATGAACCATTTCTTTCTGAACAAGGAAGTCATTATTGCCGGCTCTACATATTGGAACATGGTTTATGGAAGAGTGCCCGGCGATGTGCTTCAAGACGAGGAAGGCATAAGCAATATGCGCAACCTTGGGCAGAACATGGCGTGGCTGATGCGCAAGCTGCATGAATCAGAATAAGTTTATGAATCGTATGGTTTTAGAAACAAATAGACTGCTATTGCGGGAAATGACACTTTCTGATATAAGTGCATTATCCTCAATATTACAAGATGAAAAAGTAATGTATGCTTATAATGGAGCTTTCAGTGATAAAGAAACTCTTATCTGGATGCAAAAGCAACTTCAACGATATAAGGATTATGAATTCGGATTGTGGGGTGTATTCCTTAAAGATACCGACGAAATGATAGGACAATGCGGTATTACTATGCAAGAATACAAGGCGACGCAAGTTCCCGAAATCGGCTACTTGCTGGCTCATGATTATTGGCATAAAGGTTATGCCATTGAAGCCGCAACGGCCTGTCGGGAGTATGGATTCAATACGCTGAATTTTAATGCCTTGTATTCCATTATAAGAGATACGAATATTGCGTCTCAAAACGTTGCGCTCCGCAACGGCATGACCATAATAGATACCATCACCAAGCATTATCGCGGAGTAGATATGCCCCACATGGTGTTTTGCATAAAAAAAGATGAGACTAAAATAATATAGGCAAAAATACCTGATTCTCCGCACAAAGCATTGTATTTGTAACCATGTGAGGTAATCAGTAAAACACATGTGGAATTGGTAGGACCTCCCACAGTTTCGGTAAGTCCCAATCTATCCGTATGCCGTAACTTTGCACCGTGATTAAAACATGAACGGTATGAAAAAGATAAACGATTTGAAAAAAGTGGCGGCAGGCATGACCGCAGTCTTTATGTTATCAGGAATCATGTCTTGCGGAGAGCATACGGGGACAAGCGGCAACCGTGGTGCAGAGGATTCCATCATGCGGATAACCGAACAGGGCAGCTTCGCCGTGGGCGGCAAGGTGCTGACCGATTCCGCCGGAAACACGCTCCACGGCGACCATGCGTATGTGTTCTATCAGAAACCGGCAGACGCACGTGGCTTGCCACTGGTATTCGTCCACGGCACAGGGCAGTTCTCAAAGACATGGGAAACGACTCCCGACGGGCGCGAGGGCTTTCAGAATATCTTTCTCAAGCGGAGATTCGCCACTTATATAATAGACCAGCCGCGCCGTGGACGTGCCGGACGAAGCACTGAACCTGCCACCGTTGTCTCCAAACACGACGAACAGCTATGGTTCAACCGATTCCGCTTAGGCATCTGGCCGGATTATTTCGAGGGCGTGCAATTCGACTGCGACGAAGAGACGCTAAACCAGTATTTCCGTCAGATGGCTCCCAACACGGGGCCTTTCGACCTCAATATTGTTTCTGACGCGGTGGCCGCATTGTTTGACAAGATAGGTCCGGCAATACTCGTCGTTCATTCGCAAGGCGGAGCCGTGGGCTGGCAGACTTTCCGCAAAACAAAAAACATAAAAGCCATCATTGCCTACGAGCCGGGCGGAGAGTTTCCGTTCATCGAAGGAGAACAGCCTACCAATGCCAAGACCCCGACCGGAGTATCAGAAACCATCGGCATACCCAAAGAAGAATTTATGCGCTTCACGGAAGTTCCTGTCCTCATCGTGTATAGCGACAACCTGCCGGAGAAAGTGCCCTCCGGCTATCCGGAACGTGACGAATGGACTTACCGCCTGCGTTGGGCAAGGCAATGGACTGCGGCTGTCAATGCTCATGGCGGCAATGCTACGGTAATCCACTTGCCGGAGATTGGCATCAAAGGCAATACCCATTTCCCGTTCTCCGACCTGAACAATGTGGAGATTGCAGACTTGCAGTCAAAGTTCATGCAGGATAATGGACTTGACATTTGACCCTTTGAAAAATATTTTTCAAGGCATCAAAAAAGTTTTTTAAAGGAGCAAAAATTTTTTTCAAGGCGTCAAATCTCCCACTTCATACCGTCAAATTCGTTGTTTCGTTCAGACACGACAAGACGGTATTGATGTGATTTGTCTGATGTTCTGTAAAAATGATAAATCAATCCGTAATCAGTGTACGGCGGCTTCGAGGCATTCGGCATACCTTTGCATCCGTAATCATAAAGACAGAGTACATCATGGACAGTTTCAATTATGAATATCCCGTCCGCCAGCATTTTGGCAAGGGATGCGCGGAGAGCGCGATAAAGAAAGAAATGAAGAGTGTAGGACAACGCGTACTGCTTGCCTACGGTGGCGGGTCGCTGAAGCGCACGGGGCTGTACGACAAGATACGCACGTGGCTTGCAGAATGTGGCAAGCAGGTGACGGACTTCGGCGGCATCATGCCCAATCCCACCTACGCCAAAGTGCAGGAGGGCGCACGACTGGTGCGTGAAAACCATATCGACTTCATCCTTGCCGTGGGAGGCGGGTCGGTCATCGACTGCTGCAAGATTGTTTCGGCACAGGCACGAATGGACGAGGATGTGTGGGACGCATGGTATGTCCATCACCGCCTGCCCACCGATTTCGTCCCGATGGGAGCCGTTGTCACCGCATCGGGCACGGGCGCTGAACAGAACAACGGAGCCGTCATCACGCATGAAGAAAAGAAACTGAAACAACCGCTGTTCGGAGCATACCACTCGTTTGCCGTATTAGACAGCGATCTGACGAAGACCCTGCCCATGAAGCAAGTCATCAGCGGAGCATTCGACACACTGTCGCACTGCATGGAGACCTACATGGGCAAGCCGCAAGCAACAAACCTCAGCGATGAAATCAACGAAGCCGTCATGCGTAATGTCGTGAAGAACCTGCGCGCCTTGATAGCCAACCCCGACGATGACTTTGCTCGTGGCGAACTGATGTGGGCATCGGCAATGGCAGAGAACGGGATGCTGAAATTGGGCAAGCAGACCGACTTCCAGTGTCACATGATAGAGCACGCCGTAGGGGCTTACACCGACTGCAATCACGGACAGGGGCTGGCGGTCATCCATCCCCCACTCTACCGCCATCTGCTGAACGAAGGCAAAGAAAAGTTAGCACGCATGGCAGAAGCCGTATGGAGCGTGAAAGGCGAGACCACAGAAGATACTGCCGCACGGGGCATCGACGCACTCGAATCATTTATCAAGGAAATCGGATTGCCTACGCATTGGAGCGAAATGGGTATCACCGACGAGTCCCTGTTGCGTGCCGCCGCCGACACCTGTTTCCTCATGCCGGGCTGCTGCAAGCCATTCACAAGGGACGAAATCTTTGAAGTATTAAAAGAATGTATGTAAACCACTAAACAGATAGAGCCATGAAGAAAGCATTTATCATCGCATCATTCGCCATCACTGCCATGTCGGTCAGTATCAGTGCGCAGCAAACAGCATTTACGGAAATAACAACCGTAAAGAGCCACAACGATAACCCGTGGGGATTGGTATATCGCGGAGCCATCGAAAAGAACGAACCGGGCAAAGTGAACATCCACCCCATCACCTACATGCTGAACGGCCTGAAGATAGCTGCCAATGTCTATACGCCTGCCGGATACGATGCCACGAAGACATATCCTGCCCTCGTGGTAGCTCATCCCAACGGCGGTGTGAAGGAACAGGTGGCAGGACTTTACAGCCAGCGCATGGCGGAACAGGGATACATCTGCCTTGTTTTCGATGCTGCCTACCAGGGAGCCAGCGAGGGAGAGCCGCGCAATGTGGACAAACCAGCCAACCGCATCGAAGACATCCGCCGTGCTGCCGACATCTTGTTGCAATATCCCGGAGTAGATGTTTCGCGCGTGGGCATATTGGGCATCTGCGGAGGTGGCGGCTACACGCTGAAAGCGGCACAGACCGACAAGCGTTTCAAGGCTGTTGCCACGCTCAGCATGTTCAACACCGGACTGGTGCGCCGCAACGGATTCCTTGACTCGCAGATAAACGACGTGCAGCAACGCCTGGCCGACGCCTGTGCCGCCCGCCAAAAGGAAGCCGAAGGTGGTGAGGCGGAGTACGTAGGCGACATGAGCGGCGTGACGCCCGAACAGGCGGCCAAGCTGCCTTTCGACCTTTATCGCGACGGCTATGAATATTACCTGCAAAGCCACGCGCATCCGAACTCCACCTTCCGCTACACAAAGAGCAGCCTTGTGGACCTCTTCGCCTTCGATGCCTCCGCCGATATGTATCTCATCAACCAGCCCTTGCTGATGATAGCCGGCAGCATAGCCGACACGTTCTACATGACGGAGCAGTGCTACAGCCGTGCCACGGGGACGCAAGACAAGGAGCTGTTCCTCATCCCCGGCGCCACGCACATCAAGACTTACTACGTGCCGGAGTATGTGGATGCAGCAGTGAAGAAGCTGGCGGAGTTCTTCGGAAGAATCATCAATCCTAAAACCGAATGATTGTTTTGCTACGGGATTGTGCTCCCTACGTGCGTTTCCGGTGAGATTTGGTGTCCGAAGACTCCGGAAACGCCGTTTCCTGCCTTGTCCGAATGAAAGGAATGAAAAGGAACGTGCATCAAAGCCTTCATCGGCTTCAGAAAGTGGCAGGAAACGCGCGTTTATGGTTATTTCCGAATTCCAAAATACCTGTAAACGCACTACAAAACGTCCGATGACATCCGAAAATAAATAAAAACGCACGTCAAAACCTGTTTTTGATACCAAAACAAGGCTTTGACGTGCGTTTCTTGCTATTTTGACATCCCGTTGGAAGTATTGACGTGCGTTTACAGGTATTTTTATCTCCATCCCATGAACATCCTTGTCGTCTCCGCATCGTGATGGTCGAAGAAGAGGCTCTTTCCGGTATCGAGTTTGGCTATTTGCTGCATTTCTCCGTCTGTCAGCTCGAAGTCGAAGATGTCGATGTTCTGTTGCATCCGCTCCATGCGAGAGGATTTCGGGATGATGATGACACCGCGCTGGATGAGCCAACGGAGGGCTACCTGCGCCACGGTCTTGCCGTGCTGCGCCCCGATGTGCGCCAGCGTCTCGTTGGTGAAGAGGCCGCCCCGTCCTTCGGCAAAGGGTCCCCACGACATGATATGTGTGCCAAACTCCTCCATGATTCTCTGCGGCTCCACCTGTTGATCGAACACGTGCGTCTCCACCTGGTTCACAGCCGGGACAATCTCCATGTTGCTGGCAATGTCGATGAAGTGGTCGGGATAGAAGTTTGATACGCCGATAGCCCGCAACTTGCCCTCCTTGTAAGCATCCTGCAGAGCGCGGTAAGCGCCGTAGCGGTCGCAGAAAGGCTGGTGCAGCAGCATCAGGTCGATGTAATCGGTCTGCAACTTGCGCAGGCTCTCGTCGATGGAAGCCTTTGCCCGCTCGTAACCGTAGTTGGAAATCCACACCTTGCTGACAAGGAAGATATCCTTGCGGTCAATGCCGCTTTTCTTCACGGCGTTGCCTACACCTTCCTCATTGTGATAGGCCTGTGCCGTATCAATCATGCGGTAGCCCACGCGCAGGGCATCCGATACACAGCGTTCACACTCTTCGGGCGATACTTGATACACCCCATAACCCATTTGCGGCATTTCGATGCCGTTGTTCAGTTTTACATAATTCATATTATTCCTTGTTTGATTATCTGATGCAAAGGTACGGATGAAAGGCGAAAGCAATGTTGCACAAATTGCGGGGATAGCTGCCTTTTTTACGGTAGATGCCGCTGCTACTCCCTGTACTCCGTGGGGTTCACACCCAGGTTGCGCTGCACGTAGCGGCTGAAATAGGCTGGCGATGAGAAACCGAACATATCTGAGATACGTACAAAGGTGAGCGACTTGTCGCGCAGGAGGCGGGCAATGTCGAGGGCGGTGTAGCGGTTTATCCAGTAATTGGCGGCATACCCGCTTACTTTCTTCGATACTTCGGAAAGATATTTGGACGTGACGCAGAGGCGGTCGGCATAGTACGACACTTCGCGGTGCTCACGATAGGTGCCGTTCTCCAGCATCGAGAGGAAGCGGTTCATGATGGAGGCTGTCTGTGTGGAGATGTCCGTCTCGTCGTAGAGGTGCGAATGGAAATCGAAGAAATCGAGAATAAGCATCTGCACGGCAGCGATAAGCATGTCACGACGGAAGTGGTGTCCGGTGTCGGCAAGGCGCTGTTCCACCATGCGGAAGTCGCTGCGGCACACCTCCTGCTGCTCCGGCGTGAGACGCATCACGGGATTGAGGAAGAGGGCAAGCTGCCCCTTCATGCCGTAGTTGCTCTGCGGGGTGCAGAGTTGCAGGAAGTCTGATGTGATATAGATTATCTTCACCTTGAAGTCGGCCGAAGGCTTCATCCATTCTATCAGCTTGCCTTTGCGCACAATCATGAGGTCTCCCTCTCGCAACTCAAATTCCCGTCCGTTGAATGCGAACCGGCAGAAGCCACCCGTACAGAGGGCATGGACCAGATACTCGCTGCTACAGTCGTCGTCGCAGAAGAAGCTGTAGCGGTTGCCTCCCAAATGCTGTAATGCGTCAGCTATCACAATGTTTTTCTGTTCTTCCATCGTCAGTCTTATTTTATACCGGTTACAAAGTTACCTATTTTCAGCCATGTACAGGAAATATAAAACACGGATTGACTTACCTTTTTTACGGTTTTCACTGGAACGATAACGACAGGAATATATAAAAAACAGAAATAAATGTATTTTCATCCGTAATCCGTATAACGTTGCTTCCGGATCATTCCCCTACTTTTGCATCACAATAAATTCAGCAAAAGAACAGATATGAATTACAGGACATTAGGACTTAGCGGACTGAGAGTGTCCGCTGTCGGATTGGGCTGCATGGGCATGAGCCATGCCTACGGTGCGCCTGCCGACAAACGCGAGATGACCGGCTTGCTTGCCGATGCGGTGGAGATGGGCTACAACTTCTTCGATACAGCCGAAGCGTATGGCACTCCCCTGAATCCGCACGACAACGAAGAATTACTCGGCAAGGCGTTGAAACCTTTTCGCGACCGCATCGTGATTGCCACCAAGTTTGGCATCTCTTTCGACAAACCAGACGAACCGGGCACGCATGCTGTCATTCCCTGTTCGCGTCCCGATGTGATACGCCGTTCGGTAGAAGGCTCGTTGCGCCGATTACAAACCGACCGTATCGACCTCTACTTCCAGCATCGCATCGACCCGGACATACAGCCGGAGGAAGTGGCAGAGGTCATGGCAAACCTGATACGTGAGGGGAAGATTCTGCATTGGGGTATTTCGGAAACGACGGAAGAATACCTGCGCCGCGCTCATAGCGTCTGCCCCGTGACTGCCATACAGAACCGCTACTCCATGATGGCACGGCAATATGAACAACTTTTTCCTGTGCTTGAAGAGTTGGGGGTGGGTTTCGTAGCCTTCTCGCCCCTCGCCAACGGGTTGCTCACCACCTATTATACTGCCGACAGCCGTTTCGACTTTGCTACTGACTATCGCGCCTCCATGCCCCAGTTCCGCAAGGAAAGTTTTGAGCAGAACAATGCATTGTTCGCCTTGCTCGACCGTCTGTCTGAAGAACATCATGCCACGCCTGCGCAAATCTCACTCGCATGGATGCTCTGCAAGCGTCCGTGGATAGTGCCCATTCCCGGCACACGTCACCTTTGTCGATTGAAGGAAAATATCGGAGCAGCTGATATCATCCTGACCATGGAAGAGGTACAGAAGATAGACGAAGAACTTGATAATATGAAGATGAGCGAGGTGTTTGGCGGGTCGCCTGTGAAGAAGAATGTATAACTGCAAATAAAAAGAAAAATGAAAATGAACGACCTGTTGGCGGAATTAAATCAGCGCATATTTAACTCCGCCAATAGGCTCATTATCTTACACCTGTAGAATATTTTCGTGTTGGGCAATTCCAAATAAGGCAACTAACTCATTGCGAGTCAGCTGTCTTATTTTATATTCAAAGAATATCACCAATTCTATCACCTACAAAATCGTTCATTTACTTTTTCAGAAAACAGATAAATCTTTCTGATAAAGTATTTATTCTTCCTTCATAGACTGGTCTATGACTTCAATTTTCTTTAGTATCAGTTCCAGATCGGCCTTCAACTTATCTACCTTCCGGTTCATTTCTGTCACTAAGTTGCTTCCTTTCTTGGAAGAACTGGTGAGGAAACCTAAGTTGTTCTCGTATGTCTGGATTTCGCTCTTCATGTTTTCGTAAGCACGTACCAGCTTCTCGCGTTCGCGATACAGGTTGCCTTCTTTGCTGATGTTTGACTTGAAGTTGCTCAGTTTCCGCTGCGAAGCAGAGAGGTTCAGCTTGTCAAACAGCTTGTCTATCACGCCGTGATATTGCTTGTAGAGCTTGTCTTTCTCCTTGAAAGGTACATGTCCGATGCCGTTCCATTCTTTCATCAGTTCGCGGATGGTGTTTCCTGCTCCTTCTTCCGGAGTTTCTTGTGCTTCGATGGCATTCAGCTTCTCGATAATGGCTTTTTTCAGTGCCATGTTTTCCTGTTCCACACCGCGCTGTGAAGAAGTGGCCTTGTTCTTCTGCTCGAAGAAATAGTCGCAGGCGGCAATGAAACGCTTCCATACGGAGTCCGAATACTTCTTGGGCACGGGACCGATAGTCTTCCATTCTTTTTGCAGCTTGCTCAATACCTCCGAAGTAGCTTTCCAGTCTGTGCTGTCCTTCAATGATTCGGCTTTTTCGCACAATGCCCTTTTCTTTTCCAGATTACCGGCCATGCTCTCTTTGACCGACTTGAAGAATTCTCCTTTGCGCTTGAAGAAAGTGTCGCAGGCGGCACGGAAACGCTCGAATATCTTCACGTTCATCTTCTGCGGGGCGTAGCCAATGGTCTTCCACTTGGCCTGCAAAGCCAGGATTTCCTGTGTCTTGTTCTCCCAATCCTGGAAAGTAGTGAAGGTGTCATACTCCATTGCTTCCACGATTTCGCAGATGACGGTCTTCTCGTCCAGGTTGCGTTGTTCCTTTTCCTTCAGTGCTTCGAAGTGCTGCTGATGTCTGCGGTTTACTATGGTAGAAGCGGTCTTGAAGCGTGTCCAAAGGTCTTCGCGCAATTCTTTGGCCACCGGGCCTGTGTTGCGGAACTCTTGGTGCAGCTTCTGCAACTGGTGGAAGGCAGACACCACATCTTCTTCGGCTGCCAGTCTTTCGGCTGCTTCGCAAAGTTTGGTCTTTATCTCCAGGTTCTTCTTGAAGTCGTATTCGCGGAATTCGTTGTTCAGCTTAATCAGGTCGTAGAACTTCTCGGCATACAGTTGGTAGTTTTTCCACAATTCGTTCACCTTGTCTGCCGGAACCAGCTTGATTTCGTTCCATTCCTGTTGCAGTTTCTTGTATTCGCTGTATGCCTTATTGGCATCTTCGGGCGATTCGGCCAATTCCTTCAAGCGGTCTATGATAGCCAGTTTTCTGGCTAAGTTATCGGCTTTCTCCTTTTCTTGCTCGGCTTGCAGGACACTCCTTTTCTCTTTGATAGAACTCATGATTTCCTTGAACTGGGCTTCGGCTTCGCCGGACTGAGGAACAAAATCCTCTGCATTGCCGCCTTCGTCGATAAACGCTTTGCGGGCAGCTTCCTGCTCCGCTTTATGTAATTTATAGAAATTCTGTTTCAATAAATCCAGTTCCTGCTTGTCGGCATTGCAAGCATCTTCGTTTATCTCTTTCAGACGTTCTATGACCTCTTGTTTGGTTTGCTTGGGTGCATACGCAA
>JAUNIV010000376.1 GCA_030523385.1 Bacteroidales bacterium
ATAGTAGAAAAAGGCATAGAGAACCGATTGAAATCACTCTATCCACAACTGAATATATTATCCTTAGATTTTGACAGCAGCGTGAGCGATGTGAACATCACCAACCGGTTGCTGCTGTTTATCAACAACCTTCAAAGCTAATAACTATGGGAGCAACAGAAAACACCAATATGGAGCAGCAGATAATAAGGGCTGCCAAACAAGTATTTATCGAAAAAGGATTTGCAGAGACAGGCATGAGTGACATTGCCGCCCGCGTAGGCATCAACCGTTCGGGTCTGCACTACTATTTCCGCACAAAAGAGAAGATGTTTGAAGCCGTGTTTGCCGACATCGTGCTTTCCTTCATCCCCTCCATCCACAACATTATCATGCAAGACAAGCCAGTATCCGAAAGGATTGCCGAGATGATAGACGTCTATTTCGAGGTATTCAAGAAAGAACCTTGCTTTCCGGTTTTCATTGCCCAGGAGATACAGCGCGATGCACCCCACATGTTCGATACCATCAGCAAATTGGAAATCGGGCTGTATGCCACCCGCATCAAGGAGATGCTGCAAGCCGAAATGAAGAACGGTACTATCAGGGAAGTCTCCATAGAATTCATTTTCTACACATTCTACGGATTGGTTGTCTTCCCGTTCCTTTCCAAGCCGCTGGCCGAGATGGTGTTTGAAGAGCCTGTAAGTTTTGATGAAAAACTACAGGCATGGAAAGCACATGTCATCCGGCAGATGGAATTCCTTTTATGTCCTGTTGAATCTAAAGAGAAGCAATAATATGGAACATCGGCAAGAAACATCGGCGAACAAATGGTCACCACGCGAACTATGGACTCCTGTCATGACACTATTGATAGGACTGATGATTGGCAAATTATTGCTCTTTGATGTATTATGGTGTTTGAGTGCATCATGGAACGGCTTGCTTGACGTAAGGCTATATGTCCACGCCATATTGCTCTCCTTCATTTTGTCCATTCCGATCGGAATGTTCCGTCGTAAATGGCTACAACTGGCAATATTGCTTGTAATGGATGTATGGTGTATGTATATATTGTTTCAAGGAGGAACAGGCTCGACAGATTTACCTGTCATCGGATGGTTACTGACCGATGGTTTACCGGATGTGAGGACAGAAAGCATACACACGTTTCAGTGGTATCATTTATCGCTACCGGCCACGACTCTCCTATCCCTTATGGTATGTTTGAAGAATAAAGGGCGGACCACTATTCCTATGGCAGGTAAAATGCAATATTGTGGTTATCTGCTGATATGGTCTTTCATAACATATCTTCTTGCATAGCACACACTGGAGAAAAATGAAAAGACAATCACCTGTTATGCGGCAAATAGACAGAATGGGTGATACCGTATTGGCAGATAGGTATAAACTGAAAAATTAAACATTTATATATCACTAATACTATCTAAAGTTTCCCACCCCTCTTTAGATGGTACATGAAAAGGGGTGGGAAACTTTATCATCCCAATTTGCAATAAAAGTTTGCATCTGCCTCACTGAAACAGCAGATGATAACCTCTCCATCGTAATCGCTTTCCTTGATAGCCTTTATAGCCACCTGAGCAGCTTCCGCCTTAGGATAGCCATACACACCAGTACTAATACAAGGGAAAGCTATACTTTTTATACCCTTCTCTTTGGCAATATCCAACGCTGAGGTGTAGCACGATGCCAAAAGAGCAGGCTCATCGCCTTTACCTCTATATATCGGTCCAACCGTATGAATCACATACTTACAAGGAAGGTTGTAAGCACCGGTTATCTTGCTTTGACCGGTTCTGCATCCGCCTAAAGTCATGCACTCTTTCAACAGCTCACGACCTGCTGCACGATGGATAGCTCCATCTACACCACCACCGCCCAATAATGATTGGTTTGCTGCATTTACAATAGCCTCTACCTTCAATTGGGTGATGTCACCAACAATTACTTTAATATCCTTAGCCATAATGTTTTAATTTATCAAATTTCTATCGGTTCCGTTGCAAATAAAGCGAATGGGTGATACATGCCGGCAGTTCCTCCTGATAATGGGTAACCATAATCAGAGTTTTGTCCTTGCGTCGGCAGAAGGCTTCTATCACATCCTTCACCAATCGACGGTTATACAAATCCAGCCCGTGCAGAGGTTCATCGAGTATCAGCAGTTCGGGATCTTTCACAAAGGCACGCGCCAGGAGCACCAAACGTTGCTCGCCACTGGAAAGCTGCAAGAAATTACGGTCTTTCAAGTTGGCTATGCCAAAAATATCCATCCACCACTCACAAGCAGCCATTTGTTCGGGATGCGGACGCTTGTACAAACCTACCGAGTCGTGCAGGCCGCTTGCCACTATGTCTATGGCAGGCAGATTCTTCAAGTAGGCACGGTGCATTTCGGGACTTACATAACCGATGTGTTTCTTGATTTCCCAGATGCTTTCACCCGTGCCGCGCTTCCGGCCAAACAGCGAAATATCGCAGGCATAGCTTTGCGGATTGTCCGCACATACCA
>JAUNIV010000377.1 GCA_030523385.1 Bacteroidales bacterium
CTACTTCGGCCAGTTGTTGGCGCGTGGTGAGCCGCACAGGCAGCAAAGTATCCCTTTGCAAAGAATCGAAAGAGAGCCGGAGGGCATCGTAGCCCACGTATGATATGTTCAGTCTGATGTTTTTCTCTGTTTCCAATGTCAGGCTGAAGAATCCCTCTGCATTGGTAGAAGTACCGCGTCGGCTTTCCGCATCATAGATGGAAGCTCCCGGCAAGGATTCGGACGAGGCTTCATCGCGCACAAATCCGCTGATGGTTACTTCTTTCGGCTTCCTTTTGAGGATGACGAAACGTCCTGAACGCAAGTATGTCACCGACGTGCCACGGAATAACAGGCGCAAACATTCGGAAAGCGGTTTTTTCTCTATGCGGAGCGTGACCGGAGGGAAATGCTCCAATACGGAAGGCTCGTAGGAAAAGCTGACTTCCGTCTGTCGGGTGATGTCTGCCAGCACTTCGCCGACAGGTGCCTGCCTCTTGTTCAGCGTGACCGGCGGGTCGGAAGGTTCTGCACTCTTTGCCTCCGTGCAAAGATGCAGGAGGCAAAGAAGCAGCAATAAAGAAAAAATAGAATGGAATTGCATCATTTAGTTATGTCCAATTTTGTGTCGAGTGTCTGGTTGATGATTTCAATGATTTCTTCTATCGGCGTATGGTCGAAAGTGGCAGTGAGCAGGCGTTCTGTGGGCGGAACGTGGCCGATGCGTATGCCATACACCTCCTCCAATTCGCCGATAACTTCTTTCAGAGGCGTTTCGTTATACACCAGTACCTGTGTTTTCCAGGCAAAAGCATTCGGACCGGTTTGCTCCTCTACCTCCATTTGTCCGGAGGAATAAGCCGATGCGCGCATGCCTTGTGTCAGTATGGCCTCTTTTCCAGTCCGGTTGTAGAAACGTACTTTGCCTTCTTCTACTGCGGCCGTGGTTTTTCCTTGACCCGTGGCCACTGAAAAGCGTGTGCCCAGCACCCTGACAGTTGCCGATGTCGCTTCTACCATGAAAGGGCATGCCTCCCGATGGGTGACATCGAAGTAAGCCCGTCCGCGCAGCTCCGTGCGCCGTTCTTTCTTCCCGTAAGCCAGGCGGTCGTAGCGCAAATCGGTATTCTTGTCTAAGGTGATATGGGTGCCGTCGGGCAGTGTCACTTCTTTGAGGTCCTGTGCAGTCGAGGCAATCGTTACCCAGTCTTGCCTGTTGTAGGTCTGCCACCAATAGAATCCTACGGCGAGGCACACGGAAGCGGCGATGAGCGCGGCCTTTATGTACCATGCAGGCTTCTCTCTTTTTCGGTCTATGCCTAATTGTTGCCATGCCCGGTTGGTATTCAAGGCATCTTCGCGGTAAAAGCGGGCAATGAAGCGTATGTCTTTATCTTCGGTTTCCATGAATCGTTCTTTTTGAAATCTTTGTCCCTAAGACAAGGAAATGCCCGAATACCCCCATCGGGGAAGAAAGTTTTTTTGAGAAATCAATGCAAAAAGAAGAAAGCATAAAGCCGGAGGGCTGTTTCGCGCAAGGTTTTCAGCGCTTTGCTTATCTGATGTTCTACGGTTTTCACCGACAGCCCCAATTCTTCGGCTATTTCCTGATACGTAAGCCCGTCGCGTTTGGAGAGTAGGAATATCTTTTTCCTTTCGGTAGGCAGCCGGTCTATGGCGGTCCACAAGCGTGCGTCGCGTTCCGATCGGAGTATGCGGTCTTCTTCGCTGCATTCTTCTTCCGTGTCGGGCATCTCCTCTTTGCCGTGTTCGGGACGTGCGGCCACTAAGTTGAGCGAACGGTTTCGCACGGTCTGATACATGTAAGCCTTAAAATTGCCGATACGCATGCCTTCGGATAACTTCTCCCACACATCGGCAAAAGCCTGCTGCACAATGTCTTCGGCATCGTCCAGGTCTTCGGTGTAGCGCAAGGCATACATGCTGAGCGGCCGATAAAAGCAACGGAAGTGGTCTTCAAATTCTTTGGCTAAGGGCGTTTGTGGCATGACATTCTCTCTTTAGAACCGCAAACTTACAATTTTTATTCGACAAACGGAACACTCATGCCGAAACATTAGGGAATGTTAGTGTTTTTCTTCAAAGATAAAAACGTAGCAAAAAAGAGTCTTTCTTGAGAAGCTCATGTACGACTCCAAAGTGTGCGTTGAAATCACCACCATATTCCGGTTGCTCATAATATTTGATAAGAGTAAACGAAGATGAAAAGCCATTGGTTTTACTACTAAACCGGAAAAGTTTTAGCCGTTTTTCGGAAAAGTTTCGCGAAACTTTTTCAATTCCTGCTTGAAACTTTGTGGATGAAAGGATAATAAATTGCTGATAATCAGTCGAAATCATTTCGCCCTCTATATATAATATAAATATAATAAATAGAAAGATAAAATATAAACTAATATCTCCCCAGAAAGAAAAACTAAAAAAAGAAAGAGTATGCTTCCGGGAACAAAGTAACGGTTTCTGGGGGGATTTTTGATAGTATCAAACCGGTGATTTGGTGCTTTAAAAAAAATT
>JAUNIV010000378.1 GCA_030523385.1 Bacteroidales bacterium
GATGCCGGCACGGTGGTGCTGAACGGCACCGGCCTGAGTGCATTGAAGGAAAAGGAACTGTCGGCCTTCCGCAACCGGCAGATAGGTTTCGTTTTCCAGTTTCACCAGTTGCTTCCCGAGTTTACGGCTTTGGAGAATGTCATGATTCCTGCCCTGATAGCAGGTACGGCATCGTCCGATGCCATGCGCAAGGCTAAGGAGACATTGGAGTTTTTAGGTTTGTCGGAGCGGGCATCGCACAAGCCTGCCGAACTGTCCGGCGGAGAGAAGCAACGGGTGGCGGTTGCCCGTGCGCTAATAAACAATCCGGCAGTCATCCTGGCCGATGAACCCTCCGGCAGTCTGGACACCCGCAACAAGGAAGAGCTTCACCGTCTTTTCTTCGAGCTGCGGGACAAGTTGGGGCAGACGTTCGTCATCGTCACTCACGACGAGGGACTGGCACGGCTCACAGACCGCACCATCCACATGGTGGACGGACGTATCTCCGTGTAATAATCAAAATATAGAAAAACAAAAAACAATGGATATACAATTAGGAAAATACAACCGTCTGGAGGTTGTGAAAGAAGTAGATTTCGGGGTTTACCTGAATGGGGGAGAAGAGGGAGAAATCCTTTTGCCCGCACGCTACGTGCCCGAAGGCTGTAAGCCGGGCGATGTGTTGGAGGTCTTTATTTATTTAGACAGCGAAGAAAGGTTAGTGGCCACTACTCTGCATCCGTTGGTGCAGGTAGGCGAGTTTGCCTATTTGGAAGTGGCATGGGTGAATGAGTTCGGCGCTTTCTTGAATTGGGGGCTGATGAAAGACCTCTTCGTGCCTTTCCGTGAGCAAAAGATGAAGATGCAGAAAGGACGCAGCTACATGATACACGCCCACCTGGATGAAGACAGTTACCGCATCATGGCATCGGCCAAAGTGGAACACTACCTGTCAAAAGAGCATCCCGACTACCAACCCGGACAAGAAGTGGACATACTGGTGTGGCAGAAAACCGAATTGGGTTTCAAGGTGATTGTGGAAAACAAGTTCGGCGGTTTGATTTACCGGAATGAAATATTCCAGCCGGTAGAACCGGGCATGAAGCTGAAAGCCTACATCAAGCAAGTGCGCGAAGACGGTAAGATTGACTTAGCTTTGCAGCAAGCAGGTGCCCGCAAAGTGGATGATTTTTCGGAAGTGTTGCTGCAATACATCAAGGAACACGACGGCCATACGACACTGAACGACAAGAGTGTAGCCGAAGAGATATACGATACCTTCGGAGTGAGCAAAAAGACATTCAAGAAAGCCGTGGGCGATTTGTACAAACGCCGGTTAGTGGTGTTGGAAGAAGAGGGAATACGCCTCGCCTGACGGATTTTCCCTATCAATTATAGGGAAAGCCCTATCGGCTTATGGGGAAAATCAATTGTAAGGGGAATTTATTTCCCCTATTTTTGTGCCATGAAAACAAAATCACAAAACATTATGATTATGAAGAAATGGACTTTATTACTGATGATTGTTTGCTTGACAGGCATTACCCTTCCGGCTATGGGGGCAATGAGTATAAGCAAGATGCGGCAAAACTCGCGTTTCCTCACGGACCGCATGGCCCACGAGTTGAGGCTTACTCCGCAGCAGTATGACGATGTGTATGAAGTGAACTACGACTTTATCAACAATGTACGTTACCTGATGGACGACGTGGTGAGGGGGTATGAGTACGCACAAGAACGGTATTACGACTTCCTGGATGTGCGCAATGACGACCTCCGCTGGATACTCAGCAGTGCGCAGTATCGGCGTTTCCTGGCCACGGAACATTTCTACCGTCCCATTTATGCCGACCACAATGGCTGGCAGTTTCGGGTGTTTAAGGTGTACACCAACGTAAATTTCTTCTTCTTTGGAAAGCCCCGTCATTATGCCACTTATTGCGGCGGGCATTATCGCACTCATTTCAACAACGTGAGTTATTATAAGACGCATTACCACGACCGCTATCGTCACGAAGTGTATAAAGGTAATTTCCGCTTTCGTCCGGACAAGCCGGCATCACCGGGTAATCGTCCTGGCCGTGATTTTCATGTAGCTGCCAAACCCTCTCCTAAGGATAACCGGCATCCGAATGTTTCTTCTCCTTCGCGTCCGGAACGTCCGCAGATGCGCTCCGTCAAGTCATCGGTTCGTAAAGACCATCCGCAGGTGCGCACGGAGCGTAAAGAACAGAAATCGCGGACAGATAAAAGTCGGACCGAACGTAAACGTACAGGAAGAAACCAGTAGTATTATTTCGATAAATTTCTTATCTTTCGCGGGTGGAAAATTCGTTATATTTTAACCTGATAAAAAGTAAGAGATTATGAGAGAAATTACTTTTACGGACTACATGGAGTCCATCATTGCCCAGAAGGTCGCGGAGGACCGTCTGGGCACGGCACATGTTTACCGCAGTACGCTCCGGCGTGTGCTGGCCTTTACGGGTGGCCGTCCCCTGCGTT
>JAUNIV010000379.1 GCA_030523385.1 Bacteroidales bacterium
GCTCTTCGCCCTGGTTCTTGATGGTAGTCAACAGAGAGTTCAGTTCTTCGTTGTCCATATCTACCGGATAGAGTGAATTAACGCGGCTGATGAAGTCACCCAAAATGTTCATGTAGTTGGTGAATGCATCGTAAGGAGAATCGTAGATACCACGGTTCAGCCAAATGCCGGTGTTCTTCGTAGTCATGAAGCGGAAGTTATTGCTTGCCTGCAAGTAATCCCAATCCTGCTTGATACGACGGTCGGTGCAGATACGTACACGATCGGCCACGCTATACAGCTTGTTGAAAGCTTCGCGCTGCATCACGTTACCCAACCAGCAGCTGGTGTCTCTTTCTTCGTCAACCCATGACAATGGATAAGGAACATCCACCTGGTCAACAGACTTCAGCTTGGTAATGATTTCTGTCGGAGTAGAGAAGGTAATACCTTTTTCCTTGGCGCAGACAGGCAATGCCTTGAGGAATTCCAGGATGTTGGAAGACAACGGCTGGGCAATACCCAATGCTGAAAGTTCCATGAAGATATTGATGACTTGTTCTTCTTCGGGCAGAGCGGCAATCCAGTCGATGTACTTGTCGGCAAACAACGGATATTCATTCCACTCGGTGTTAGAGAAGCGCAAGCTGATGTCATCAGACAACTTATAATCACGCAACAGCAACTTCAGGTTCTGGTTGTATGCGCAGTGATACAGGTAGTGAGGGCTCTTCCATCCCAACACGTGCTTGGCACCTTCTGTCAGCATACCCTTGAAGCCCATATCGGCTACGGTTGCACCAATTTCGTTGGAGTAAATCAAGCTGGAGTTGCGGAACACCTTCGGAGTCTGTCCGAACACTTGTTTTACTTTATCCTTCATGCGCAGCACGTCTTCGCGGAAGCATTCTTCATTGGCCAATGATGAAAGGCCGTGAGAATAAGGTTCGCAAAGGAACTCGCAGCAACCTGTTTCGTTCAGTTCCTGCAAGAGTTCGATTACTCTCGGAGCATGGATTTCCAACTGTTCCAATCCTACGCCGGACAGAGACAGAGCTACTTTGAAAGCACCTCCGTTGTTCTTTGCCATTTCAATCAGCGTAGTCAGTGCAGGTATGTAAGAGCGTTCGGCAATGTCGGTGATACTACGTTCGTTTTCATAGTCATCGTAGTAATAGTGGTCACGACCTATGTCGAAGCAACGATAGCGTTTCAGATGGATAATCTGATGTATTTCAAAATAAAGGCAGATTGTTTTCATATCTAATTCATTGTTTATTATTTACCATAGTTTCTAATTACATCCTCGTAAAGGGCACGGATGCGCAAGCCCACTTTCTCCCAGGTGATGCCGTCCACTTCCTTCTTGCCTTCTTCCTGCAAATACTGGAAGAGCGAAGGATTAGTACAAATGGAGTACATGGCATCGGCCATGGCATTGATGTCCCAATAATCGGTCTTGATTACCTTATCCAGAATCTCGCCGCAACCGGATTGCTTGGAGATGATGGAAGGAGTTCCACACTGCATGGCCTCAAGCGGAGCGATACCGAACGGTTCGGAAACCGAAGGCATCACGAATACATCGCTGTTCTTATAGGCTTCATACACCTGGCGTCCGCGCTGGAAGCCCGGGAAGTGGAAACGGTCGGCAATGCCTCTTTCAGCTGCCAGGTTGATCATCGCATCCAGCATATCGCCCGAACCTGCCATCACGAAACGGATGTTGCGTGTGCGCTGCAATACGAGTGCGGCTGCTTCCACGAAGTATTCGGGACCCTTCTGCATGGTGATACGTCCTAAGAAAGTAACCACTTTCTCTTTGGAGTGGTCCGGACGAGGAATGTCCTGCAGGTCTTGTGAGAGTGGATAAACGGCATTGTGCATGGCAAAGCACTTGCGCGGGTCTTGGTGATACTCGCGGATAACGGTCTGACGGGTCAGCTCAGACACACACATGATGCAGTCGGCATGGTCCATACCGTCTTTTTCCATGGCATAGACAGTGGGGTTCACCTTACCGCGAGAACGGTCGAAGTCTGTGGCATGTACGTGGATGCACAGAGGTTTACCGCTCACCATCTTGGCATGTACGCCGGCCGGATAAGTCAGCCAGTCGTGTGCATGGATGATATCAAACTCCTGCTGACGGGCTACGACACCGGCAATGATGGAGAAGTTGTTGATTTCATCGTGCAGGTTCTTCGGATAACCGCCGGCAAACTCCATGCAACCCAAATCGTTTACGTGCATGTAAGAGAAATCGGCATAGATATGGTCGCGGAGCGCATAATATTGCTCGGGAGACATGGTGGTGAGGCGTGACTTCAGATAGTCGTAATCCACATCGCGCCACACGATGGGCACCTGGTTCATGCCCAATATATTCAAGAATCCTTCTTCTTCGCCACAGGGTTTGGGCAGACAGAATGTGGTCTCCACGTCACCTTGCAGGCTCAGTCCCTTCGTGATACCGTAAGACGCAAC
>JAUNIV010000380.1 GCA_030523385.1 Bacteroidales bacterium
AATTCACTCCGTGTGCACCGCCCATGCCTGCCAGCTTCTTCCAGGAAGGCTTTTCACCGAAAGTGAAGTAGGCTGTCAGGTAGAAGTTGGCTATGAAGCTGAGCAGGTATCCTATCGTATAGGCCACACTGGCAGCCATGTAAGGTTGCAGCACGTAATAGATGCCATAGTGCAGGAGGGTAGCCAATGCGCCTACTATGCCGAAACGCACGAACTCACGGATGAAAGGACGATGAAGCATATTCATGGGTTTTGAGGGTGATTAGCAGGTTTGTCGGTAGTCTGGTGCAGCTTCACAATATGCTCTGTGGCCTGCAACATCGAGAAGCAATACTCCTTCAGTTGCCGGAAAACATCGTCATCGGCAGCCGGACGGAAGACCGCCGGAGTATGTTCGTATCTGAATTCCTGCTTGCTTTCCGGCGAATAGATATACAGGCGCGAGGTGTCTCTTGCCGCAATCAGATTGTCTGCCGTGTAGAACATGCAGGGACGTTTCTCTTTCAGCAAGTCGATGCCGAAGTTGTTTTGCGTATAGCCGATACCCAACAATCCCAACAACGTAGGCGCTATGTCTATTTGCCCGCCCATGCAGTCTTTCACTTCGGGTGCGATATGTTTGCCGTAAATCATCAAAGGAACATGGTTGTAGGATTGGGGCATTTCGCACTCCGGCGTACCGACCAGCTTGCCGTGGTCGCCCACCAGGACAAACAGGGTATTGTCGAACCAAGGCTGCTTTTCGGCTTCCGTCATAAACTGGCGGATGGACCAGTCGGCATATTCCACTATCTGATCTTCGCGTTTGGTACTGCGGGGAGTGAAATAGTCGGGTATCACGTAGGGTGGATGATTGCTGATAGAGAGTAACACGCAAAAGAAAGGTTGCCCGCTTGCAGCCCTTTCTCCGAGTATGGGCAGGGCATATTGATACAGGAAATCGTCTTGCACACCAAAGTGGTTGGCTATTTTCTCCGGCGGATAGTTCTCTTGTGCATAGATTTCATCGAAACCGTTGGTGCGGAAGAAAGCGTTCATGTTGTCGTATTGCGATTCATGAGTCATAAAGAACAGGTTTCGGTAGCCGTTCTCTTTCAGCACGGTGGGCAAACCCGAATAGACAGGGATGACCGAACCCTTCATGGCATTCCGCTTCATGATGACCGGGAAAGAATAGAGCGTGGAATACATTCCGTGGTTGGTGTGTATGCCCGATGAATAGAAACGGCTGAAGCTAAGCGAACGGTGATACAGGCTGTCTAAATAAGGAGTCAGGTTCTGAGTAGCGCCGAAGCTTTTCAGCAGATGGGCAGACATGGACTCCATGAAGATAAGCACCACATTGGGACGGGCAGTAGCTTCGGGCTTCAGCGTATCTGCCGTAACCGGTCGGGCTATGGGCGAAATGCCTTCCATTCCTTTCCTGTCGAGCAGTTGTTGTACGCGGGTTATGGCTTCTTCATCGGCCATCAGGTGCAGGTAGCGGTTTTCTTTTCGGTTGTCATCCAATGTGCTGGTGAGCAGATTGAACACCGGGTTGATGCCTAATTGGTTCAAGAACGGGTCTTGACAATAATATGCCTGGCTTACCTTGATGGGATTATAGCCCATGCGTCCCCGTATGCCGAATATGCACAGCCCGACGCAAGCCGCTCCGATAAGAAATGTGCCGATAAAGCTTACCGCTTCTCTGTGAGAGACCCGCTTGATGCTGATGCGATAAAAGCGTTCTGCCCATCGCATGGCCAGCCATCCGAAAAGCAGGATGGACAGGATTCCCAATGCAATGGGGAAATAGTAGGACTGTTCTCCGAACACCATGCCTGCCGTGGTGGCTCCATAGCCAAACCAGTTGTAGATGGAGGAATTGATTACCTTGAAAAAGTAGCCGAAGTAGGGAATGTTGGCAGCCGTAATGATGAAAGACAGCGAGTAGAACACGATGAAATAAATGCCTGCCGAGCGATACACCCAACGGGCAGTGTAATTCAGAAGGCCGGCTACCCACAGCAGCAGCAACGGTACGACCGAGATGTAGCATGCTATGACATTGTCGAACCACAAGCCTTTGACGAAGGCCACGGCCTGCAACGAGATATCGCCCGACACATCTTCGGGGAACTGATAGTCTGTCGAATAAAACAGAACCAGCCGGAACACAAAGAAGAATAGCAAAGCCACCGCATGTACGGCCAGTACATAAAGGAGGTAGCACCTGAAATATCTGTTGAGTACGTTCTGCATCTTTTATTTCTTTTTAAAACGATAGACATGAATCCAGTCGCGGTCATCGCAGCTCTTATGATGAGCGTCATACACTTCTTCTATCTCGTACTTCGTTCCGTAGTTTTCCATAAAGCCGTCGTATTCGCGTTCGCCCAGAATGAGATAGCCTGCCTCCGGGGCAAAGTCTTCAAACGGCACTACCCGGTCGCCCAAATAGAAGTTGATGCTGAACG
>JAUNIV010000381.1 GCA_030523385.1 Bacteroidales bacterium
CATAATCTGGAACATTTTATTTTTCCGGTCTATCCGACGGATTCTGCCGGATGGCTCAATGCCTTGGATGAGGGTGTGCTGAACGGGGTTTTCACGCTCTTTGCCGGAAAAGCATACGCAATTTTTGCCCTGCTGTTCGGATTTACTTTCTATATCCAGACCAATAACCGGAAGCGTCAAGGGAAAGACTTCGGCTATCGTTTCTTGTGGCGTTTGGTTCTGCTGGTCGGCTTTGCCACTCTCAATGCGGCATTCTTCCCTGCAGGAGATGTGTTGCTGCTCTTTGTGGTAGTTGGGCTTGTGTTGTTCCTGACACGGAATTGGAGTGACAAGGCTATCCTCATTGCCGCCATTGTCTTCTTGTTGCAACCGGTGGAGTGGTATCACTATATTGCCAGTCTGGTGGATCCGTCACACCAATTGCCCGATCTGAAAGTAGGCGAGATGTATGCTGCGGTGGCTGAATATACCAAAGCAGGAAACTTTGGAGACTTTATCTTGGGCAACATCACTTTGGGTCAGAAAGCCAGCCTGATGTGGGCAGTAAACGCCGGACGTTTCTTTCAGACTGCCGGTTTGTTCCTTTTGGGCTTCTACATCGGACGTAAAGGACTTTTCGTCTCCTCTGAAAAGAATCTCCGCTTCTGGCAGAATGCATTGATAGTCGCAGCCATTGCATTTGCTCCCCTGTACACGTTGAAAGAGCTGGTTATGACGAACGAAGCCATCGTACAGCAATCGGCAGGAACGGCGTTTGATATGTGGCAGAAGTTGGCATTTACCTTCGTCCTGGTAGCTTCCTTCATGCTTCTTTATCAAAACAAGAAGTTCTGCCACGCTGTCGGCAACCTGCGCTTCTATGGTAAGATGAGCTTGACGAATTACATCACCCAATCCGTCATCGGAGCCTTTATTTATTTCCCGTTCGGCTTGTATCTTGCTCCTTATTGCGGATATACGCTGAGTCTGCTGATAGGTATTTTCACGTTCCTGTTGCAAGTGAAGTTCTGCAAATGGTGGTTATCCCGACACAAACAAGGGCCGCTGGAGTATATTTGGCACAAATGGACTTGGATGGGAAGTGAAAAGAAGTAGTTCAAATATATAAACTATATCTATGGCAGATAAAGAAAAGAAAACAGAACGCATCGAGGTGGTAGATGCCTTGCGGGGAATAGCCTTGTTCGCCATTATCATTTTGCATAGTTGCGAACATTATAATCTGTATTACAAATCACAAGACAGTTTGTCATGGCTGGCAGCCATTGACAAGGGAATCACGGACATGACGTGGTTTATGTTAGCCGGAAAGGCATTCTCAATCTTTTCCTTTTTGTTCGGACTCAGCTTTTTTATCCAATTAGACAATGCGGCTAAACGGGGGATTCCTTTCAGGGGGAGATTTGTGTGGAGGATGTTTTTGTTGGTCGCATTTTCTCAGTTGCATTCGTTATTCTATAACGGGGACATCCTGTTGCTGTATGCCATTTTGGGTATCTTTTTGGTCTCTATGTCACGTTGTTCGACAAGAACCGTTCTTATCACCGCATCTATTTTTATCCTCCAACCCGTAGAATGGATCAGAGTGATTTGCGCGATTCTCCAGTTGAATTTCCCCGAATACGGGAATCATTGGTTTACTTTCTTTGAACTGACTCAACCGGTTTTAGTATCCGGCAGTTTCTCCGAAGTGCTATGCTCCAATATCACGCATGGACAATTATATGGTAATCTGTGGCAGATAGAGAACGGAAGGATATCTCAAATCGGAGGATTGTTCTTATTCGGCATGGTAGCCGGAAGGATTGCATTGTTCAAGAATACCCGCGAATCTATTGCGATATGGAAAAGAATAACGCTTTGGGCTGCGCTCCTGTTTATTCCTTTTTACACCATACGTATGATTTATCCTTCCATCGCGGCCGGCAACAACAGCCTGCTGATGCCTCTCAACATTGCCATCCCGTCTATTTGCAATTTCCTCTTTGCTGCAATGCTTACAGGTTTTTTTGTCCTGTTATGGTATGATAAAGGCAACGGTTACTACATACAACGCCTGTTCATTCCGTTCGGCAAGATGAGCCTTACCAATTACATAGTCCAGTCTATCATCGGAGTGTGCATCTTTTATGGATTCGGGGGTGGACTTTACAAATGTGGTGCTACCGCCTGTTGGCTGATCGGCATTCTCGTATTCGCCATTCTTCTGCTGTTTAGTAATTTATGGCTGTCTAAGCATAAGCATGGCCCATTGGAATGGATATGGAAAAAGCTTACGTGGATAAAATAGTGCTGGATTCTGCCTTTACATTGTATATGCCCGATAACTTAATGATAGGCATCAACCCCTCAATATCAGATATAAGATATGAGGGGTTGTATATTAAAAGTAGATTATTTTTCTATTTGAAAGTCTATGAATTCTCTCTCTTAACAAATCAATATATCTTTCT
>JAUNIV010000382.1 GCA_030523385.1 Bacteroidales bacterium
TGGGTTTACCATAATGCATTAGAAGATAAGACTTTTACCATTTCTGAGATTAAGAAGATGCTTGAAAACAATAATGTCCCCATGGTCTATGCGCTGAAAAAAGAAGAAAAAGAAGTGGCAAAGCATACAAAGACATTGGGAAAGTTTTCTTTGTCTGATGCAGACTCCAAATGGAAATTGTGTCATATTGAACCTGTCGGACTGAATAGCCGCAAGCATATAAGTGACTTGGATATAGAAAAACTTATAGAACATTTTAAGAGGTATGCAAATCCAAAGAATATGTTTGCGTTACCAAAGGAGATTGGGGGCTTAGGGGAAATCAAAGAATTTATTGACGAGCAGAGAATTTAAAAATATGTTGGGAGTCAAAGTGCCACTTCGAGGATGCCAAAGTGCCACTTTGTGGTGGTCGAAGTGGCACTTCGGGAAAACAAGCCTATTTTATAGTCTTCATGTCAATGACATATCGGAACTTCACCTTACCATTAATGACATCCTGATATGCTTTATCTATGGTGGAAGCATCCGCAGGGATAACCACTGTTTCAGGGTAGATGCCATGAGCCACCGAATAATCGACGACTTCCTGCGTTTCCTTGATGCCGCCGATGATGGAATTCGTGAGATAACGCCCACGCAAGGCTGTCACGCTGATACGTGGTGTGTCCTTTGCCGCAGGCATACCGACCACCGCCAATGTGCCGCCCACTTTTAGCATATTGATGTATATCATCGGATTGTAGCTTGCAGGAATGGTGGAAAGGACGAACCGCAACGTGTTATTCATCCCTTGCAATTCTTCTTCACGTGTCACGTTGATATATCGTTTTGCTCCCAATCGCAGGGCATCCGCACGTTTTTCCTCCGTGATGTCGAACACGGTGACATCTGCGCCCAAGCTGATAAGGTATTGCACTGCCATGTGTCCCAAGCCGCCGAAACCTGCCACCCCCACTTTGTCGCCAGCCTTGATGTTCGCCTGCATGATGGGCGACCATGTTGTAATCCCGGCACACATCAGCGGTCCGATTTTCTCTAACGGAGCATCTTTAGGAACACGGATGGCAAAGGCTTCGTCCACAATCATGTTGTTTGAATAGCCGCCCTGCGTCATTTCGCTGTCATGGTAAACGTCCTTGTCGGCGTATGTCAGCACACGCCCGTCGGTGCAATACTGTTCCTGATTGTCCTCACAATACTCACAATGGCGGCAGGAGTTTACCATACAGCCCACTCCGGCGATGTCGCCTACATTGAACTTGCTTACGGCATTGCCCACCTGCACCACTTCGCCCACTATCTCGTGACCGGGAACAATCGGGTAAGTTTCCTCCCTCCAGTCGCTATGTACCTGATGGATGTCGCTGTGGCAGATGCCGCAGTACAGGGTGCGGATAAGTATGTCATGTTCTCCGATGGAATGTCGGGTAAACTCATACGGTTGGAAACTTCCGTCCTTACTGAACAGGGCATAGCCTTTGGACGGTATTCTGCTCTCTTGTGCTGAAACGTGCGTACACATAATGATTGCTGTTATAATTAATATTGTCTTTCTCATTGTTTCAAGTGATTAAAGTTCTCTGATTACCCGACAGGGATTTCCCACGGCTACGCAACGTGCCGGAATGCTGCGCGTAACGACACTTCCTGCCCCGATGGTTGTTCCCTCGCCGATTTCCACTCCGGGCAGGATGACGGCACCGCCGCCTATCCACACCTTTGCCCCAATCTTGATAGGTCGTACAGATGCTTTTTCCATTGTTCTTTCTTCGGGGTCTATGGGGTGAATGGTGGTGTAAAACTTCACGTCCGAACCGATATATACATCATCGCCAATCTCCACGCCGCCTGCGGGTTGGAAGGTACAGTTGGCATTGATGAACACACGATGACCGAAGCGGATATGCCCACCGCCATAGTTACAGTGCATCGGTGGGGCGATGCTGACATCTTCCAAAGGTTGCTGGAAGAGGTCTTTCAATACCTGCGTGTCTCCGGTCGTGTTGAAACGGAGCATTGCCTTGTGGGTCTCCTCTCTCAATGCCACCAAATCCTTGTCCCATGCCCGATATTCAGTTTCGGGCAATAAGTTCTTTTCGCTCATGTTCATTTCCTATTATTTCACAGTAAATATTCTTCCTCGCTCACGGCTTCCAGCCACGTGTCCTTGTTCTCTTTCGGGTTGGGTATGATGGAGATGTGGCTGAACTCGCTGTCGCTTGCCGCCCCGTGCCAGTGTTCCACGCCCGGACGTATGTTCACGGCATCGCCTGCCTGCAAAGGCTGTGCGGGCTTGCCTTTCTCTTGATACCAACCATGCCCGGCGGTACAGAGCAATATCTGTGTGCCGCTGTGGATGTGCCAACGTGTGCGTGAGCCGGCCTTGAAGGTTATAGTCAAAAAGAAATACTTTGCGAATTACACAATCTAAAATTGAGAGTTAGA
>JAUNIV010000383.1 GCA_030523385.1 Bacteroidales bacterium
TTGCAGCCGAAATAGCGGTTCACCGCGTTCGACAGGTAGGTAGTATTCGTGCCGAAAACAGAAAGGGAGTAAAATAATTGATATTTAGAGGTATATAGCTATAGATGCAAAAAGGGGAGTCTTTGTGTTCCTTATACGGATTCTAAAAAGAGGACATGAGATTTCAGGTGAAGAATAGTAGGGATAAATGTTGACAAGACCGTGATTGCAGACAAAAGATATCGGAGGCTATGGATAGATTATTCCTGCTTCCTGTCATTTATAATGCTCAAGACAAAGTAAAGGATAAAAAGAATGAATATTCCGGCAACGGCATACATCGACAAAATAAATATTGAAGCCATGACAGGGAAATAAACCAGGCATACTATTGCCAGCCGTTTCCAAGAATCACGCAACACGACTATGAACTGGATGAATTGAGTTGCCAGCATAATGATGGCATAAGCGATGGAAAGTCCGGTTGCAAAATGCCAGAAACCATAGTTATAGCACAATGCCCCTATTATATCTTCCGTAGGGAACCGGTCTAAAGGACTCATGAATGGCATTTTGATGAGCATAACTGCCAGCGGCACTCCAATAGCCAGAAATGAATATTTCATATCAAAAGACCTGGCCTGACCGCCTATCCATTGCAAGACATTTTTAAAAAGGATGCCTTCCTGATATACTGCAAACATATTACATAGAATCATTAGGGAAAAATTTACCAGACTATTTCCTGTAAACTGCATGGAGAAAAGCATTTCTCCATGAGTGCACACCAGCCAGGCCAAAGTGCAACCAGCCATTCCCAAAAGGGTAGCCAGTGATACACCATTGAATGTCTGCCATTCTACAAATCTTCCTCTTGAAAAATGTGCGGAACGATTCAATATAGCAGCCAATATACCCAATATTAATAATGTAATGGGGAAAATGCCGGACAGTGCAAACATATACGATATCCTTTATAAATGTACATTATAGCATCGGTAATCACTCTTTTTCAATCTTCCAGTCCGTAATGGTACGTTTCTCGCCGTCAAAGTTGATACCTACCTTTACAATGGGAAGCCCGCAGAGCGCAAACCGTTCGGGATAGTTTTTCAGGTCAATCTGTTGCATGGCGGCATCGGCATCCTTGTTTAATTTCAGTTCCACCACATAGAGAGTCTTTGCCGTTCGCATCACCATATCTACGCGACCATTTGGAGTACGGACTTCCACATCCGCGTAATGCCCGAACAGGGTAAACATCAGGTAAAGCATCTGTTGGTAATGGCCTTCGTAATGGGTGTTTTCACAATAGGGCACGGTAGCAAGTACGGTCTGCATCAGCCGCAAAGCCCCTTCCATGTCTTCAAAATAGATACACTCTGCCATCTCGCCTACCAATGTGTTAATCACGGCCGGACGCTGCACATAGTTGGGCAACAGACTGCGCATCAGTCCTACACGCACCTCCTTGTTGGGGATGTCGAGCAGGTAAAGATCCGAAAAGGGAGAATAGTTTTGGATGGTGATGTAGCCGCTTTGGTATAACAGCGGAGTGATGTCCGTTATCCTTTCGGTTGGGGCGTCGAAGTCTGCCGCTACGCATTTCCGTCCTCCTATCTGTTGGGGGATTACCTGGTACTTACGTAACATCTCTATCAGATAAGTAGGCGTGCCGCTGCCAAACCAATAGTCATCAATCTTGTTTCGGGCAAACGCATTCATCAGGCTGAACGGATTGTAGATGTCGGGCGATGGCCAGGTAAAATGATAGCCATCATATTTTTCCTTCAACTTCTTTAATGCTTCTTTATCCGAGATTTTGAGTGTTCTTGCCAATCGGCTGACATATTCGGGCATACATCTTGTTATTTCCTCCTCCGTAATACCACATATTGCTGCGTATGGTTCGTCCATGCTGATGTTGGAGATATTATTCAGTTCGCTGAATATACTCAGTTGGGAAAATTTGGTGATTCCGGTGAGGAACACGAAGCGCAGATAAGGGTCACACGATTTCAAGGGAGAATAGAAGTTGCGCATCACGTTGCGAAGGATGGGCAGATTTTCTTCTTCGTGCACCACATCAAGCAACGGAGCATCGTATTCGTCAATCAGTACGACTACCTTTTGCCCGGTCTGTCTGTAGGCACGTTCTATCAGTCCGCCCATACGGTCGTTCAAAGTTTCTTCATTGGGATTCTTACCATATATGCTTTCATATTTTGACAGTTGAACATTCAGCATCTTCTCCAATGTCTCCTTATCCACATGTTTGGCACGGCTCATATCGAAATGTAGTACAGGATATACTGTCCAATCCTTTTCCAACCGCTCGATGGCAAGGCCTTTGAACAAATCCTTTCTGCCCTCAAAATAGCAATGCAGAGTAGAAGTCAATAAAGACTTACCGAACCGTCGGGGACGACTCAGAAAATAATACTTGGCATCGGAACTTG
>JAUNIV010000384.1 GCA_030523385.1 Bacteroidales bacterium
CGTTTTATATGCTCACCGATAGGAGTATCTATATTCTTATTGTAATTCTATATTGGGATAGCGCCGGAACACGTCGCAAATATCCGTTATCACCGTTTCGCTTAAGCCGTACATATCAAAACAATGTATTCATTTCAAGCCGTAGCTTTTCTTCATTAAGTTTATCATCCAACCGATGCAACAAACGAGAATATTCCTTATATATATTGCGGACAATCTCAATAGCATTGCCTTCATTGTAAGTATGCAAAGTAGTTACTCTGGCTTTCGCCATTCTGCGCCAGCCATCGTGATCAGTAATCATACCGTCCTCGAAAGCTTTCTGAAGCGTGCCGTTTGGCCCTTGCACAAACTCATATCCTTTGTACTTCAACAAGTCTTGAAGAACTTTCCAAGCAAGTTCGAAAGTATATTCAAACCGCTGTATCAACCCTTCCATTTCCAATTCAGACAAATCTTCTGCTTTCTTATCAGATTCTGTTATATCCTGAATGCGTTTATTAGCACGATGGAAGCTGTCATATCTTTGAAGCCAACGTATATCTTGTTCCATATTATTAAAATAAAAGCTAAAGTCCTTGCGCAAGACAGAGATTTTCATTCTCATACCGCAAAGATATAACTTTTCATTGGATTATTCGCAATTCAATTACTTTTGACCATAAAAAGGATTGATTTTATCTTTAAATATAAAAGAAGAGGGCTGCATTCTGCAACCCTCTTCTTTTATTTATAGGATGGTATTATAACCAGCCGTTGGAGCCTAATAAAATAAGCATGGAATAACCCAGAACCAATCCGATGACACCCATAATCAAGCCCACCTTTTCCATATCCTTTTGCTGAATCATGCCCGTAGCATGAGCCAGTGCATTAGGAGGTGTACTGATAGGAAGCACCATAGCCAGTGAAGAGCCGATAGCCACACCGATAAGCAACGTCTCTACTCCACCCATTACGCTGAGGGTCTCTCGCATACTTGTTCCCGCAATGGCCAATATGGGTACCAGCAAGGCTGCCGTAGCGGTGTGCGAAATGAAGTTGGCCATGGCATAGCATATCAAGCCTGAACCGACAATCATCAATACAGGCGGCCATGTGTTGAATGGGATGGACTCTATCATGTGTTGTGCCAGCCCCGTTTCGTTCAAGGCTACGCCCAAAGCAAAGCCACCGGCTACCATCCAAAGCACACTCCAGCTGATTTCTTCCAGGTCGCGTTTTGTGATAATGCCCGTTACGCAGAACACACCTACCGGAATCATGGCTACTACGTTGGAGTTGACCCCTGTAAACTTATCAGACATCCATAACAATACGGTTACGGCAAAGGTGATATACACCAAGATGGAACGCCAGTCTTTCTTGGCTTCGCCCTCTATGTTCAGTTCGATGGTCTTCTGCTTGAAAGGGAAGAGACGCAACAGGATGAACCAGGCGATGAATAATACCACGATGGTGTAAGGCATCATGAATCCCATCCACTCACCGAAACCGATGTTCAGGTTCAATCCTTCGGGGTCGTTCAGGTATTTCAGGGCTATGGCGTTGGGAGGCGTACCGATGGGAGTACCCATACCGCCCACGTTAGCCGCCACAGGAATGGCCATGGCCAAACCTATCTTGCCCTTACCGTCGGCAGGGAGTGCTTTCAACACCGGAGTCAGGAAAGTAAGCATCATGGCTGCGGTGGCAGTGTTGCTCAAGAACATGGAGAACACGGCAGTCACCAGGATGAATCCTAACAGCACGTAGCGGGACTGAGTGCCGAAAGGCTTCAGCATGACACGTGCCAACAATACGTCCAACCCACTCTTGGTAGCGGCGATGGCCAGAATGAAACCACCGATAAACAGCATGATGATGGGGTCGGCAAAGCAGTGCATGATGGAAGTGTACTTCACTTTCTGTCCCAATTCTTCGGCCGGAATGCCTTCCATGAAGAACCAAAGACTGCTGTTGGACACCGTAAGCAGCAACAATACGACTACCAACATCGAGGTGGTCCATGCCGGAACAGCCTCAAATACCCACATCAGAGTGGCAAATACAAAGATGGAAATGAGGCGTTGCTCGATGACCGTCAGCCCTTCGATGCCGAAAGCGTCTGTCGGAAGTAGCCATAGGATAAGGGATAGGATAATGGCAATGCCCAATTTGACAAAGCGGGAAACAGTCTTGTCTTCAGCCAGTCTTTTGGCTTTTTTCAACTCATGGTAGGCTTCGACCAAATGAAAGCCATGGAAAATTTTATACATAGTATTAGATTAAAAAATAAATTAAGTTAGTTTCAAAAAACGGATGCAAAGATAGATTTTCTTTTTATGTGCACAAAAAAATGCTTCATCTTTTTCCTGTGTTGAATAAAAACCGTATATTTGCACGCAATAAAATCTTAACGCGTAAAGCCCTATGTC
>JAUNIV010000011.1 GCA_030523385.1 Bacteroidales bacterium
ATAGCTTTTTCATCGTTTATCCCTTTTTAGAGGCACGTTCTCTTGTTTTCAAGTTCAAATCCTGCAATGCTTTTCCCAATTTATCTTCTTTAGCCAGCCAAAGAATATCATCATCCAGTTGTAAAGCATACAACACTCGTAAATATATACCTATAGCAACGGTTGGAATACCTTTTTCTATTCGGGACACAGTAAGCGGTGAACAGGTGGCCCGTTCTGCTACCTGAGCCACGCTCAGATTCCGACGCAAGCGAGCCAACTTAATCTGCTCACCGACAATTTGCATTTTCTGTTCCAATTTTCGGGGAAGTTTGGTTCCCATTGTATTTTTTGTCATAATCAACCATTTATATAATATGCAAAAATAATGCTTTTTATTTATTTAATGATATATTGTACATAGAAAATGCACATCATTGAATAATTAACCATGCACATAACCCACTTTATTCGAATATCTGCCCTTGGTAGAAATCAAATAATCCCAAGCAGCCTTTCGCTCCAGCCCTAAGAATTCCAGAATCATCGGGTCCTTGATAATCTCCGTAGGAGACTCTGGTATGCGCTCTCCGCGTGCCACAGCAAGCACTGCTTCCTTGTCGTTGCTCATCAGCAGGCGTTCGTACAACAGCGAATTTATCTGTCGCTCCAGTTGTCTGCCTGTCCATCCTTCGTTAACGGCTTCAAGTTCGTAATACTCCCGTTTGTCCTTATCCGGGATAGCTATCAACAACTTGTATTGCGACCAGCTTAATTGCGTCCGCAGTGTGGACGCAATTGGATAAAGTCTGTAAAACTGTCGGCTACGCTCTAGTTGCCTCACCGAAAAGCCGCTTCCGTATTCGGGTACGATTTGTGCCGAAAGGTTGCGGATAAGGTATGTGCCGTAATCTGCCCGTTGCTTCCCTTGCTGTTCTTTCTCGAATATGCGCTTGCCGATGTTCCAATACATCTGTACGCGACAGAAATCAACGCTTCTTACGGCATTGGTGCGTGCCTTGTCTATGATTTGCCTGATGTCGCTGACAAACTCGTTATCTATTGCTGTCGGTATATTCATATATTTATTTCTTATCATTTACGAATGCAAAGGTAACGCTTTTTTCTGCATCTCAATCCATTTCCCTCATGCAATCTGGCCAATGCAGAACCACCGGGCAAGCAGCAAGGGCAAAGTGAAGTTCGCTCCTGTTTTACCGAGCCATGCCCTCCGTCCTGCCGGATGACACATTCACGGGGACGGAGGCAAATAGGTCAGAAAGCACACACTACCCTCACCCTATTCATGCTTCCGTTCTTATTGAGGTAGTCGTTCGAGGCCGTTTGGAAGAACAGGGCGAAGACCCTGCTGTTGCTCTCGTACTCCGAAGAGGACCAGTAAATTAAACTTTCCAAGTTGTCACCATCGGTGGCGGTGAGGGAGGTATTGACTATATCACGGGTCTGGATATAAGACGAATTATATACGTTATAAACATCATCCACATCCTTGTAGCATAGGATATGCAGTTCTTTCGCCGAGGGAAGGAACCAGCCGGTACTGCCTGCCGGGGCGGGGGTGACCTGCGCGAACTCCACTATGGCAGCGGCGGGGTTTACGATATAGTCTTCCTTTCCGCTGTCTGTGCAATACTTGTTGTAGGCAAGCAGCACCTGCGTGTTCTGGTAGCCGAGGATTCTGTTGATGTTTGCCGTATTCCCCGTGCCGGAGGCGATGGAAGCAAAGTCGGATTTCCTGTCGTGGGTGAAATTCTCGCTGTTTTGGAAATCATTCACGAACTCATACGGATTTTGCCAATTCATGCGTTCATTACCGTTATAAGTGGCTTTCTTCACGGCAACGGCAAGGCCGTGGTTGCAGCCGGGGAAGTCTGCTGCCATTATCTTGTCATCCGTCAGATTAGCGGGGGTGGTTCTGCTTTCGGGGGCTGTTTCCGCAGGCGACCAGAACACGATGGCCGCCACGTTTGCCTTCTGCTCTTCGGTCAAGGTCTCGTCCTTGCTCACCAGCGTGCCGTCCGCCATGAGGAAGTCGCCCACTTGCAGGGTGTGCTGTATCACATTTGTCGGCTTGTAGGTCTTGTATTGTCCGGCGGTGATGCCTGAGAGTGTGGCAGTGAACTCCATCTTGTCATAGGAATAAGTGCCTGTGATGCTTGGGGCCGTGCCTGCCGGGTTGACGAGGTAGCGGTGCGTCCCGTCTGTCATGAGGCAGGGCTTCGTGTCGCTATAGGCGAAGCCGAGAGAGGTTATCACCGTGTAGTCGGTGATTGTCCCGCCCGTGGTATTGGCGAACTTATACGTCACCGTGGGCATCTCGATGACAGCCAAGGCCATCCGGTGATGCATGGTGAAAGAGAGCTGGAGGGTACCGTCCGACGATTCGGTGGCGTTGCCCTGTGCGGTCATCAGGTCGCTGGCGGTGTAGCCCGTGGCGTAGTCGCTCTGGTCTTCCGCAGGTTGCCAGCCGCTGATGAGCGGGGCGAAGAAGGTCGCGTCGTCGGTGGTGGCAGCGGCATCGGTCTTGCCCTCCATGTCCGCTTGGTATGGATAGTAGAGGAAGTAGGTATCGCCCGGCAGTCCTCCGGTGAGGGGTTCGCCCGACGCGGGTTGCCAGGTGAGGGTGCCGTCCTGCTCTGTGGCAGTCAGCTTCACGTTCTTATGGACTATCGTATTGCCACGCACGATATACAATCCGCACGCATCGCCTGCGGTGAACTCCGTGCTGTAGCCGTTCTCCGTGGCGCGGGTCATGCCTGCGGCATTGCCATCGGAGTGATAACCTCCATCGGTCACGGTGATGGAGAACACCTGCGCTCCGGCGGTGTCCGTCACGCCGGGCAGTTCCTCCTGCTGGCAGGAGGCGAAGGCAAGCGGAAGTGCCGCCGCCATCCAAAGGGTATTTAGAATGTTTCGTTTCATGATGATATGCTGTTTTATTTTAGACTTCAAGTCATTTCAGGTCAGAAAGCACACACTGCCCTCACCATGGGGGAGATGTTGTACTTTTCTAAAACGTCCACCCTGGCATTGTATGGCGTCAATATCCAAGCCCAACTGCCGGTGATCTCCGTAGATGCCCAGTACCATTTATCAGTTCTCAAGTTGTCACCACCGGCAGCGGAGAGGGAGGCATTGACCAGGTTTCGGGTGTAGGTGTAAGAACGATTGTTTTGGTTATAGATATCATCCACATCCTTGTAGCAGAGGAGATGCAGTTCTTTCAGCGAGGGGAGGAACCAACCGGTACTGCCTGCCGGAGCGGGGGTGGCGTTTTGCCTGAACTCGGCAATAGCCTCCGCAAGGTGTACGATATAGTCTCCCTTTCCGTTGTCCGTGCAATACTCGTTGTAGGCAAGCAGCACCACAGTGTTCTGGTAGCCGAGGATTCTGTTGATAAGAGACGTATTATTCGTCACATCGGAGGCGTGGACCTCATAAAAGTCGGACTTCCTGTTGTGGGTGAATTCATTCCGTTGGAAATTCACAATATATTCAGACGGGTCTTGCCATCGCATTTCACTGCTGCCGTTGTACGTGACTGTCTTCACGGCAACGGCAAGGCCGTGGGTGCAGCTGGGGTGTTCAGCCGCCATGATTCGGTCGTACGTCAGGCTGGCGGGAGTGAGTCTGCCGACGGTGGAGGTTTCCGAAGGTGTCCAGAACACGATGCCGGCCACCGTTTTTCCGGTTACGGGCTGCGGCTTGTCTGCTCCACTGAGGCTCACCATCGAGCCGTCGGTATAAACTGTACGCAGTCCGCCGTCGGAGGTCGTCCCGTCAGTATAGAGGTAGTCGCCCTTCTTCACGTCTTCGGCGATATATCTTACCAGGACAGTCTTGCTACCCACCGTCGCTTCACCACCGGCAATCCACTCATCGCTGCCCGTGACGTCCACCGTCACATCAATAGCGTCGGCTTTCACGGTGATGGTATAGGCGTAGCGTGTGCCGGGCTGGAGGTTAGCCGCTCCGGTTCCGGGGGTGTAGATGAAGTCGGTGCCGCTGATGCTGACCTTGATAAAGGGCTTGTCGGTCATGTCCTGCGGCACGAGCAGGGCTTCGCCATCGGAAGTCGGGGTAATCCAGCCTTCCTCCGTGCCTTCGGTCAGCGTTCCTTCGGAGAAGTTGGCTTGGGTATAGCCGGCAATGCTCACCGTGGCACTCTCCAAATCATTGGCGGTAATGCCGTCACCCGGTACGAGGGTATAACTTACCTTAGCCATCTGATGCAGGAATATCAATTTGACCGGCTGATTGTAGCTTTGGTTTTCGGCGGTGGCGGTCAGGAAGTCGATGTCGGCAAAACCTCCCGACTGGTTAGAGATGTCCACAGGGTTCTGCGTCGCGTAGGGATACCATGCTTTGACATAGGTAGGGTCGGTGCTTTGCCAATAGATTGTCTGGTCGATAGAGGCAGGTTCTGCCAAGTCGTTCGCTCCGATGACATATTTACCGATGTTGCCATCCGTTCCGATGCGCACACCGATATACTCTGTTCCGTCACCCGTCCAGCTGTTCTTGCCTGCGGTGCGGGTGGGCACTGCCTCGGCTACAGAAGCGGAGAGCAGCAGCGGGTACTTCCCGTCGGGCAGGGAGTTATTCTGCCCGTCATCCAGCGCGTCCTGCGAGCAGGCGACGAATCCTGCGCAAGCCAGTAGTGCCACCGCCATGTTCCATAATGAATGGTTTTGTTTCATCTTTTGCTTATTTTAAGTCGTTACTATCGTTGTTTCGTTGACAGGTCTTAAAACAAGCGCTCTTTTCAGTGTGGCAGGGTTGTGTGAAGGAGAGGGTTACAGCAAATCCATGATAGCTTTTGCAGGAATCTCCAGTTTGGAGAAAGCGAACATCCGTTTGCCGAGGTCTTTCAGCGAGGCACCGATATGATAGATATCCTTGCCGTCCACAATCAGGAAGCGGTCGTGACTGCCCCTGTAGGTGCGGATGTCGATGGGCGGATACTGGTCGTTGTGGCGGTCGAGGTCGAGCCGTAGCTGCGTGCTCACCGTATGCATGTAGATAGTGGCAATGACTCCCCTTCCGCGCTTGCTCAGCATGAGCAATACCGATTCGTCCACATAGTTATCGATGAGCACAAGCGACTGCTTTGCCGACCGTATAAGGTCTGTGGCAAACTTGTAGGCATCGAATATCTGTCCTTGGTAGAAGATGCCCTCCACGGGTGGCAGGGAGGTGCGGACGAAAAAATCGATTTTACTGTCTATCCGGTTCAGGCGTTGCTCATGTTCCTGCAATTTATGGTCTATGCGCTGCTCCATATCGATCAGCCGCTGGTTGACAGAGTATCCTTTCAACAGGTATTCCTTCAGTACCTTGTTTGCCCACTGACGGAACTGCGTACCACGGGGCTTTTTACACGATAACCTACGGAAATGATTACATCCAGGCTATATAACTTTACGGGTTTGTCTGAATTTGCAATGTGCAAAAAATGCACATTGCTTTTTTCATCCAGTTCCTTTTCGCTAAACACATTGTTAATGTGCCGGGTAATGACCGTTCTGTCGCGCTGAAAAAGTTCCGTTATTTGTGCCTGAGTCAGCCACACCGTCTCCTCTTCCAAGCGGACCTCCAGTTTCACCTCCTCGTCAGGCTGGTACAGTATAATTTCTCCTTTGTTCTCCGTCATAATAATCTTTTCAACTATTTACGAATACAAAGGTAATGTTTTTTTCATCTTAGCCCTTTTCCCTCACACAATCTGTCAAAGAACGCATTGTCTGTAAGACTTCTGTCTTTGTGCCACCGCTTCCCGCGACGGGAGCGGTTACACCTTATATTATATAGGCGTACCTCCGTGCTTTACGCTACAGTGCACGGCGGTGGCTGTCGGTAATCATTGCATTTCGGCCGTGCCGCTCTCGCCGCCACCGTCGGTCCAGTCTTCGATGGTGCAGCCTTTCAGTTCCAGCTCGTAGTTCTGTCCCTGTCCCGTGCCGATGACACTGACGGTATAGGTGTAGCGACTGCCTGCTTCCAAAATCACATCGCTCTTCGGAATGAATCTATAGGTGTTTCCATTCAAATCCACCTGTATGAACGGTGTGCCCACCGTCACGGTCTGCGATGCGGTAAGTGCCTCGTAGGTGGTGCTGGCCGGTACGTTGTATGTGCTGATAGATGCCGGATTGCCGTCCGTTGTGTTCAGTCCGACCACGCTCACGGCAGCACCTGTCACGCTTGTGACGCCCGTGCCGGCTTGGAGCTTGACCGTCACCCGCGCCGTGCGGTGGCTGAACTTCAAGGTTGGGTTGTCGAACTGCACGGCCTGTGCTTCGGCAAGGATGAAGTCACTGCCTGTGAAGCCTACCCAAGTGCTTTGGTCGGCAGCTACCACTACATCGGGCATCGTAGCGCCGTATGGCCACCATGCACTGACGGTAATCGGGTCGCGGCTCGTCCAGTAGAACGGGGCGGTGCTGCTCAGGGTGGCAGCCTTATAGCCATCGGCATTGGATGCCGTCACATCGTATTCCTTCACCGTGCCGCCCACGCTGAGGGCTACGGTCTGTACATCCTGCCAGTTGCCGTCCACGGTGGCACGGCCGGAGACAGGGGTTGCCACGGCTTGCAGGCCGGTGGCTTGAATCACTACGGGGTACTTACCTTCGGGCAGGCTGTTATCTGCAAGGTCGTTTTGCGTGCAGGCTGTCGCTGCGAGTAGCAGGGCTGCAGACAGAATCTGCAAGGGTTGTCTGATCTTCATATTCTTTCAAGTTTTATGGATGATTATTCAAAGGTCTGCGTTTACGTTGCCACCGTTCACCGGATTCCAGTCACTGATGACGGCAGAGCCGACGATGATCAGGCCATTGTTGTGGACGGTGACGGTGTAGATATAGTTGTTGCCCGGCTTCAATGCGCCGTCGGGAACGGTAAGCGTGGCGTTGTATGGATTGCCGTTGAACATCACGGTCAGTCCGATGCTTGTTATCGTCTGCGGAAAGAGGACGACCGACGAAGTGAGTGCGCCGCCCGTCAGCGTCAGGGCGAGGTCTGACTTCTGTGCGCCTTCATCGGCTTTCGCCGTGCCGTCGGTGGTGTCGAAGCTGCCTTTCAGCACCAATCCGGCGAGCGTGTAACCGGAAGGTTTGACAGTTGTGAAGTCCACGCCGCTACCCGGATCGAAGGTGAGCGTGAGCTGGCTCATGCAGTGGTGGAAGGAGCAGTCCTTGCCGCCGGCAGCCGTATTGTCGGTGAAGTTCACTTCGGGGTTTTGGGTGTCAGCAGTCGCTCCTGTAGCAAAGAGGAAGTCGATGGCCGACTGGGCTTGCTGCGCATCGGCATCGGTGGTGGCAGTCAGCGTCCCGCCGTTCTCGTCGTATGGATAATAGGCGGAGAAGGTGATCGGACTGGCATCTTGAAAGTAGATGACTGTCCCTGTCGGTTCAAACTTCCCCTTCTCCCGCTTGTATGGGACGTTGGTGTAGCCTAACCGGCTTTCGGAGATACCGATACGGTCGCCCTCGTCCCAGGTGGTGCCGCTGGCGCGGGCGGTAACAGCATCCGATATGTCGGCATTAATCACTGCGGACACAGGAGTGTTGTTCTTCACTTCGTCGTCGTTGGTGCAGGCGGTGAGCGCGATGCCCACGGCTGCCAGTAAGAATAATCTTGTCTTCATAGTTTATATACTTATTATTATTTCAATCATATTTCTGCTGCACACAGTCGGGACAAACCGTCGCCGCCAGCCATAGGAAAAGGATAAAAAAATAGGATTCTTTGGCTCATTTTTGTATGCTTTTTGATTTCAAATATCAAATTTTGCATATAAAATTAGCCAAAAGAATCCATTCAGCACAGGTCTTCAACCATAAAAAATGGCTCATTTGTCAGAATCACACATCTTTGTCGTTTGGGCTATTCCGACTTTGCTGTTTAGACTATTTTTTGTCGTTTAGGCTATTTCCCAATCAGCGGGACGGCCGCTCATTTTGATTCTCCTTTCCTCCATTGCGTAGGAGTACAGCCTGCATTTTCCTTGAACAGCCTGATGAAATGGCTTGGAGACTGGAATCCGGACTTTTCTGATATTTCGGCAATCGTCAGTCTGGTATTTTCCACAAGCAATCGTTTCGCATAGTCGATGCGCAGACCGGTAATCCAGTCGCGGAACGTCATGTCGTAGGTGGTCCTGATGTATTCTGAAAGATAGGTACGGTTGGTGTGAAGCGTGTCGGAAAGTTCCATGATGGTAAGCCCGGTGCGCACGTATGAGCCAGAGTCGGTCCATTCCTTGATTTTCTCCGCTATCTGGGCATGATAGGACGGCGTTGTTTCCTGTTCCGAAGTATTTGGCTGCCCCGTGGCGCAGGGTTCCTCTTCTTCCGAAGTTATTTCGCTTTCCATTGCATTTTGCACCTGCTCGTAAAACAACAGGTAGTTCAGATAACAGCAAAAGAGATAAATGTAAAATGGTATGGACGAAAGAATCCAAAGATAAATGTATTCGTCCGGCAGGAAAGTCAGCAGTCCGCATCCGACACCGAAGATGACAGCCCACCATGTAAAAACAGACATCCACTTGATGTATGAGCCGATGTCGTCAGAATATGTGTCATTGAAAATCCTGACCGCCCTGTAATAAGCCAGCAGAAGCCTGCGGACAAGGAAAAGCCCGTAGCCGACCAGCCATGCCGCCATCGCGGCCAATCCGATTTTCTGCATTGTCCCGTCCGGCAGCAGAAGCAATATGGCTCCGGAGAGGACGGAAAACAGGCCCCACAGGCAGAGGTGAGTACGCAACCGCCGCCGCGTGATATAGAAGCGGTCGAGCAGTGTGGTAAGCGCCGAACTGAAAAGCCAGTAGCACAGGAAGTAGGTGGAAAGATTCATCAGTATGGCGGCATTGACATTCACAAACCTGATTCCGAGGAAAAAATGCACCGAATAGTTTGCAGCAAGCAGCAACAGCGCAATGCCCATGATTCGCCGGGAGCGCAAGTAATTCTCGAATATGACTTTCTCCGGCGTCTTGCCGAACAAGAAATAGAAGCCGAAGAGCAGCATCAACGGCAGGGCTATGCAAAGTGAAAAACTGTATATTGATGATTCCATTTGTTCCTAAAATTCAAAATCAAATACAAAAGTATAAAAAATACCGACAGGCTGTTCGTTGTATATATTCTTTTATTTTCTCAAACCCGCCGGCGGAACCAAACAGTTGGCTGTGTCCGCTATTCTATATTCATCCGCTTTTGAAGATATCTTCAAGGACGGACGAACATAATTGCATCGACCGTTCAGCGGCCGCCGAACGGTGAAGCCAGATATTTTCATTACCATAGGTGATTATATGATATGTTATGGCAAATTATTCTTCCGCCTTTCCTGAAGTACACACACATAAAGATACTCCCCGTGAATCACTTCACAGGGAGCATCTTTAACTAATAACTAACTTTGTGGTTTACGTAATTTCTATATGACTAACTTACGGATGCAAAGATAGGCGTTTCCCGCTATACACACAATCCCATTTAATAGGTATTCTGCCCAAACCTACATCCCTATTTTTAGGTATTCCGCCTATAGGTTCATCTTCACCTCGCTCAGTTCCACCAGCTTGTTGACGATGGCATAGATGGTGAGACCGGCCGGCGAATGTATCTGCAATTTGCGGGCTATGTTTCGCCGGTGGGTAATCACCGTATGGATGGAAAGGAAAAGCTTTTCGGCCGTTTCCTTGTTTGTCATGCCGCGCACCACGCAGCAGATGATTTCTTTTTCGCGCTGGCTCAGTGCCTCCTGTTCGCCATCAGTCTCTTCCTCGCCAATGTTCATCAGTGCCACCAGCTTCTTGTTCAGCGTCTCCACGTCATCATACAGTCCGATGCTCTCGTCATATCCTTTCAGCAAATTGGAGTCTGTGACCGAACAAAGCAGGGAAACACATTTGGTAAGCGCCTGCGGATTATTGGCCTTGAATTCTTCCAAATTAAACCATCCGCCAAAAGTAGGATTGATAATCAACACATCGGGCTGATGTCCTTGCATGCAGTTCTGCAATCCTTCGGTAGAAGTTATCTCAATGGGTTGCACCGTCAGGTCCGGCAGACGTTTGAGTGCAGCCACCAATCCACTACGGACAATGACCGAAGTCTCGGCCACTGCCACGTGTACAGGTTCTATCCGTTTCATTTTCCCTCCTTTTCTAACTTGCGTACTGCCGGTACAAACAAATAATCTTCTACGCGGCAATGCGATGCTAGGTCTTGTTCGCAACTGAATATGTCGAACAAGGCGGCGTTCAGCAAATGATTGTTCCCTTGGGATGGATAATATTTGATGATGATATTCTTGAGTTCGGTCAGCGTCTCGTTGATGGGGTCATGATGGCGGGCAAACTGCGAGATGGAATAGCCGTTGGTGTCGCGCCCTGCCATGAGGTTATCTACGTATGTAAACACCATTTTGCCTTCGTAGTCCATGTGCTTGCGCACCTCTCCGGCATATTGGTCAAAGAACTTCAGAATCAGGAATGCCACCTTGTTCTCCGTAGAGCAATCAATGGCTTCTATCAGCTTGCGCCTGATGGTGGGCAGGCAGAAGTCCAGGAAATACGTGTGCGCCTGTTTCAGATAATTCATCAGCGAAGGCATAGACAGTCCTTGCACATTGTCTTCCATCCGGTCGTTCTCTTCCGTCAGGAAGTTTACCACAGCAAGGAATGTGTAGCAATCGACTTCATTCTCCTGACACACCTCTTGCACGGTTTTGTCACCAAACCCCAAAGGAAGGTCGAAACGGCTCAACACTTGCAGCAAGGTATAGTCGCCGCAAATGAGGTCGCTCATCTTGTCTGTTGGAGCGTATTTACTTGTATTATGCATAATTCTCTATTTTAATTTCTCTATAATTGCAACAAAGTTACTGAAAAGCATAACTTTCATCAATCACCATAAATAGGTATTTGTCCTCTGGCGATGCCATCATTGCTGTTTCTCCAGATTGCTCTTTATCCTCTCCAGCAGGCGGATGCATCCCAACATCTTGTAGTTCTCGTAGCAAATGTAAGCCTGGTCAAAGAGCATGCTCACGGTCTCGGGCAAGTCGGGAGTATAGGCAGAACTGTCTATCTGCATCTCTTGAGGAAGCGTTTGGGCGTCAAACCATGCTTTCAGTTTGTCCACCTCTTCTATCGTATATACTCTTCTCTCTTTCATTGTTTTCTTTATACCTTATATATAATTATACAATCAAAACGGATAACCTACGGCAAAATGAAAGGCAAAGTCCCGGCTGAAACGCGGACGGACAAGCGGATAACGCCCTTTACCGGTTTCCGTAGGATTCACGGCTTTCATGCCGCCATCAAAACGCAGGATGAGATAATCCAAATCGAAACGGATGCCCAACCCGTAGGCCACGGCAATCTGTTTGTAGAACTCATTGAACTTGAACAGTCCTCCCTCCTGCTGCGAGTCGGCACGGATGGTCCAGATGTTTCCGGCATCGATAAATGCCGCCCCGTTCAGTTTCCAAAACAGATGGGTACGGTACTCCACATTCAAATCCAGCTTGATGTCGCCCGAATGATTGATGAAGTCCAACCCTCCGTCTGCGCTTCCGCGGTAAGTGCCCGGCCCCAATGAACGCACCGACCAACCGCGGACGCTGTTGGCTCCTCCGGAGAAGTATCTCTTCTCAAAGGGCAACATGTTGGAGTTTCCGTAGGGATAGGCCACGCCGGCTCCGATATGGAAAACAAACCAGTTGCGCGCATCTATCATGAAATTCTTGGCGAAATCAAAGTCGGCTTTCACGTATTGGGCAAAGGGAATGTTGGCCAGCACGTAGCCGTCGTCGCCTTTAGGATTGGAGTGAACCAACTCGGAAAAGCCATAGAGCAAGTTGCCGGCTTCTTCCACATTCACCCTGATGGAATAGGAATTCTTGGTGGGGGTGCGCATCATGGTGTTTCCTGCGCTGTTGTATGAGAAGTTATAACCCATCCGCACAATCAGCTGGTTCTTGTAACTGGTCTCCAGCAACGAACTGCTCTTCGACATTTCCTCCAGATATTCGGCAAACTTCTCTGACACGCGGGGCATATACACGTAGTTCACATCTATCAGGTCGAAACGGTGTTGCATGCGTCTTCTGTCATTCCAGCGATAGCTCCACGAAGCCGATGCCAACATGCGGGAGAACTCCGGACGCACCTGCGAGGTGAACTTCGCTCCCACTTCGGAAGTAGCCCTTATCTTTTTCTTGAAATCGGAGGAAAGGAAGGGGAACATGAATTGGGGAAAGTTCAGACTGCTTTCCACGCCATACTCCACGTAGTTGTCGTTCACATAGTCTTGTGACGAACCCAATCCGGTAATGGCTTCGTAGGCACCGCGCACTTTTATCGTGAAGGCTTCGGAACCCTTGAACACGTTGCGATGCTGGAAAGACATGGAGGCCGCAGCTCCCAAATCGCCCGCAGAGTTTGTCCCTTCTATCTCGAAAGATACCGACTTGTTCTTTCCTTTGGCCAGAAAGACAAAGGCATCCAGCTCTGTGCTGTCTCCCCTCTCGGCCTCGTAGAAGCGGATGTTGGAATACTTCAGCGCATTCAGACGTCCCAAACCTGCATACGTGTGTTGCACGTCTTCCTCGCAATAGAGTTCGCCGGGACGCAGACGGTTGAAATCGACCAACACCTGCGGACGAAGGAAAACCTTGTCTTTATAGTACATATTGAACCCTCCGTAGCGCAACGAATCGAAAGCTGCCAAAGAACCGGACTCCTGATTATAAGAAAAGATTTCATTGTCGGCCAGGAAGTTTACTTCTCCCACCTTGTATTGCTCATGCCGGGTGGGCACGTCTTCCTTCTTGCGCCGGTAAGGCAACAGCCGCAAAGTCAAATCCACTAAGAAGGTATTGCGCACGGTGTCTGCCTGGTACACTAAGAAGTCTTTGTTGAATTTATAATATCCGTTGTTTTGCAGCAACTGGGTGATGCGTTGGCGTTCGGCATCCAACTGGTTTACATCGAACAACATGCCGTCGTGAAGCAGGCTTTGCGCCGAATCTTGCCGCATGTAGTCGCTTATCTGCATGTCGTCTATGTCGTATGCAATGTGTCTTACCACGTAGGGCCGCCCGGCTTTGATGTGATAAGCCAGCTTCAGCTTCTTTTTCTTCTTCACTTCCTTGTCCAGCGTCACGGAGGCCGTCATATATCCCATGTTTCTGACGGCCTTCTCCATTTCCTCTTGCGACTTCCGGGCTACCGTCTCGTCATAAATCACCGGCGCATCGCCTATCTTTCTGAAAAAACGGTTGATTCGCTTGGTTGAGTCCACGCCCGAAATGCAATAGGTATGCATGGGCACCTTCACTAAGTTGAACCATTTGGCATTGGGATTCTGGCGGATGTAGGAAGAAAACAGCGAAGGCTTCACTTCTTTCGTGTCCGATACAATCCGAACCTCGTCCAGCAGGTATTGCTCCTCGGGGATGAACTTATTGACCGAACACGAGGTGCATAGCGCCATGACGAGCATATAAATATATGAGTGACTTTTCTTCATACAAATCCGTTACCTTCGCAAAATTTAACGCACAAAGATACGCAGAAGTCGCGAGAAAACGGCATGAATACCGGAAATAAAGTGATTTGTCAGGAATATCTATCTTTATGATTTGTCATTCTTTTATGTTTTTAGTGGTTTGCCAATAATTTCCTTATCTGCTTGCGATAAAACAGACAAGCCGTCAGACAATAGACGATAGCCTGCATCCACAGCCCTCCATACTCGAAAGCCACATCGCCAAGGGAGGCTCCCATACCCGTGATACGTACATAGCCGTTCATCCCGAAAGTGGAGGGAAAGAGCCACGATACGTACTTCCAGAACGTGGGCATAGCGGCACCCGGCCATGAGATGCCCGAAAGGAACAGCAACGGCACGGAGAGGAACACGAACAGCATGATGCAGTCTTCGCGACGCCAGACAAGGGCGGACAGTGTCATCGCCAGGAAGATGCACGACAGCAGGTAGGGCACGAGGAAAGCAAGGAACGTTCCATAATGTCCCAACTGCGGCAAGCCAAATGTGCGGGTAACGAACGTAAACATATAAATGCCCATCAGCAGATAGAGCAGGAAGTAGAACATCGCTTTTCCTGCCACAATGTGCATGGCATTCTTGTAGGCTTTATGGAAGGGAATGACACTGCCCCGATACTTCTCGCGCGAGTCTCCCGCCGACATACCGATGCCGAGGAAAAGCGTCTGCTGGATGATAAGCATCAGCACGGGCGGTATGAGGAAGGCAGCAAAGCCACTCTGTGGATTGTAGAGCGCAGTTTGCCGGTACTCGATGGGCATACGGGTGATTTCCTCCTGCCGGTCGGTGGTGGCAGGCAGGTAGCGTTCCACCTTGATGTCCTTGTTCATTTCCAGAGATACGTTCGTGGTCGTGAGCAACAGGTTCTTGTAGTAGAGCATGGAACACATGTCGCAATAAAGGCCGATATGCGTCTGTTCGCCCTGCCACAAGTCGCGGGTGAAGGAGGCCGGGATGCGGATGATACCATAGACCTCCTGACGTTTTAGCAGTTCTTGTGCCTCTGCCATATCCGTACAGCGGGCATGGATGCGCACGTCGGGCGAAGCATCTACCTTACGCAGGAACTCGCGGCTCAAGGCGGAGTTGGACTCATCGACCACGGCGGCAGGAACTTCGCGTACCACTTCGTTGGTATATACGTAGGAGTAGAGCAACGGATAGGCCAGCGGGACAAAGACAATGAAGATGAGTATGCCCTTGTCGCGCATGACGGTGGTCAGCTCGTGGTGCCATATCCGGATGATATTCAGAATTGTTTTCATGACTTTCATTTATGGAATGTATTTATACTTCAGGAAAGCTGCGCGATAGCGCCACAACACCGTGCAGGGCAGCAGCAGGAACGCAAGCAGCGACACGACAGACGGCCATACGTAGGCAATGGAAAAACCGTCGAGCGCCTGATTGACATAGATAAGATAGTAATGGCGGAGCGGGAACAGCCACGAAAGCCCTTGCAGGAAGCCGTCCATTGCCGGAACCGGATAGGTGAAGCCTGCCAGTGAGAACGACAGGATGCCCCACAGCGAACAGAGGCACATGGACAACCGCATCTGCCCAATGAACGCACCGAACAGGAACACGCCGAACGACTGTGCCGCCAATACCGTAACCACACCGAGCAGCATCATCGCCCCGATGCCGCTGTTGCAGGGGAACAACAGGAACTTATAGAACCAGACATCGTAGAAGATGAACATCAGCGAGAATAGCACCGTCTGCGGCAGCAGCTTGCCTGACAGTGCCACGGTAGAAGAGTGTCCGCTCAGGACATACAGCTCCTTCTGCGTGCCCTGTTTCCACTCCAATCCGATGGTGTAGGTGGTGCAGAGCATGATGAGCAGAATCAGGATGCCGGGCAGCAGGATGTTGTTCAG
>JAUNIV010000385.1 GCA_030523385.1 Bacteroidales bacterium
TGCTTTTTGAAAACTTGCGGTATTTCTCCGGCACATCCCAACGGATGCGTTGTCCTAAAAATATATGCGTACGGATGCGGGTAGAGAATCCATAGTATCCTCTGGGGTAACGCTCCGGTTCGCTGGTCCAGAAATCATCGTCAAACACGGTGTTGAAATATAGTCCGGTAGTAAGAGGCTCTACAGAGAAATTCTTGCCTATGTAGATACTCCACGGTATGTAGTTTTGTTTCAGGGTCATGGTCACTCTGCACTTGTCGGACGAATATTTGGGGATGATACCAAATAACACATCGGTTTCCCATTGTCCGCGTTTGCCATAATCCCAGCCTACTCCCCATGACAGCAGACCCATGCCACCGGCATATTGAAGTTTCGTATGTGTAGGTATCAAGGCATCCCATGCACGGCGATAGCGGTGCACGCGCTTGTCATACTTATGATAGGTAGGCGTCTCGACGACGATGTTGTCTTCCTGTCGGATGCTGTCAGTATTCTCTTGTGCGTGTGTCAGCCAGGGAAGTGCCACACACATCCCTATCAATAGAATTCGTTTAGAAAGTAGTAGGTTCATAATCGTAAGTTCCGTCTTCGTTAAGGGTGAATACCAAATATGTGCGTTTGTGGATGCAAGGACATTGATAGTAGAGTACGCCGTCGCCGAACAAATCATCTACGGCAAGTTGGTGCTCGTGTCCGTAAAGGCAGAATTGCACATTCGGAAATTGGTTGATGTACAATTGGAATACCTTTGCTACATTATTATTGAAAACCATTTCGTATGGCTTCACGTGCATCACGAATACGGTCTTTTCTACTTCTTCGGGCAGGTTGTTCAGCTCTTCTTCTATGAAGTTGAAGTCGGGGACAGGCTCAGAGTAGTCATATTCCAGTGCGTTGGTGTTTAGACAGATGAACCGTACATTGCCGGCAGTGAAGGCAAAGTTCGGGTTGCCATAGATGGTTCGGTATGCTTCTTCTCCCGTACCTAAACAATCATGGTTGCCCAACAGGCAGACGTAAGGCATCTGAAAATTGGCAAACAAATCTCTCATCCATATAAACTCTTTGGTAGCTCCAAAGTCCGATTGGTCTCCTCCATGAATCACAAAGTCTATGTCGTTTCGGGCGTTGATGACTTTGATAGCATCCTCTGTATCGTCATACCATCGCTGTGTGTCGGTCAGGAAAGCAAAACGCATGGTTTTTCTTCCTTCCATTTTATTTTCTATCAACCGGATATTTTTCTCTGTCAGTCCTCGTTCGCCGGTGATGTGTACATCGTACGGATGACTCTCCAGCATGTCGCAGGCGGTGAGGCAGGTGAATGAAAAAATAAGGAAAAGTAATTTTTTAGTCATGTCTTTGTAACTTTTTTGCAAAGTACGCTATTTTTCGCCGTATATGGGTAGTGCATTCTCATTGAAAAGTGTTCTATTCTTCTTATTTTTCAATGCTTGATATAATTGTTTGATGAATGGGCTACAAAAAATACTATAGATATAGAGATGTGGGAAATTTAGTTAATGTATGGATATAAAAAAAGGAGTACCGCTGTACTCCAACCTTTTGTTAACCTTAAATCTAATACTATGAAAAACACATTGCAAAGGTACGGACTTTCCGGTAAATAGCAAATAAAAAGGGAAGAAAAATCTGTTGTATAACATTGTTTAAGATTTGCTTTTCTTGAAAACACTCGTTTTAAGATTCCTTTTACGTATCTTTGCACGTGTTAAAACAAGATTTTCATTATGGCATTTGAAGCAACAAAAAGAGAATGGGGCGAACTGTACGCCTTTTTCCGTCTGTTGGCGGATGGATACGTATATGCAGGCACTCCGGAAGGGAAGAAGAATGAAACGCAACGCCTGCCTGTGGCAATGGTGCAACGCGAAGAGCACGATGGTACGCGCAGCTACATTATTGAGAATGAGCAAACGGTGCACATATCGGGTGCGCAGATAGACAAACGGGTGCCTCGCGAGGACTTTGCCGTGGTAGCGCAGCTTGTACTGGCAGCGATAAAGGAAAGCAGAGAGGATGATGTGGTTTCGCCCGATGGGGTAGAGGAGTTTCTGGATGAGGTGGCTATCTATGACTTAGAGGCAAAAACGGACGACAGAACCGACTTCTATGTGGCTTTCTATCGGCAGGATGCTCCGTTGGTAGGATTTTGCGTGCGCTCTCGTTTAGGGATGATGTTTCCGCTCATGGACGGCGGGCGTACTGCCAACTTCAAGTTTGAGCAGACAGGGGTAAGGTTTGCCACGCCTACCGTAAACAAAATCAATGCTTTTGGCACGGAAGATGATGTGGTGGGGCGCATGATGATGATAGAAAGGCTGGGCGGTGTGTTGAAGTATAACGACGTGGCCGACAAGATATTCCGTAGCAATCTGTGTATGATAGA
>JAUNIV010000386.1 GCA_030523385.1 Bacteroidales bacterium
TTACTGAAGGATGTGTCTGCCCGATTTCTCGCGCGATGCCGGTGACGGTCTTCGCTTCGCCGGAGGAGAGGGCGAAAAGTACAGGAAACCATTTGGGCTTAATATCCACTCCATACAGTTGATAAATCTCTGCTGCATCGGCGGTAATTCTGTCGGTCAGCATCCGCAGCCTGCTGCCGATAGCCATCTTGCCGGTCTTATCAAAAAAATCCATGGTCTATTCTTTTTAGTCATTAAATACGTAATTGATTACGCAAATATAGACCTTTCTGTTTACATGACCAAACGTTTTACATAAATTTTACTCCTTTCCCATTTTATACCCTCAAATCTCTCACTTTATTGCCAGCTTACCGTTTGAAATTCTCCATCACAGGAATATTTTACAACCTATCAAATAGCCACCCGCTACAAAGCCAATAGCCATTTGATAGGTCATTTTATAACAAGCCCCCTTCCTACGGTTATTTCATTTGCAGACAGGCAAGGTAATCATAATGCTCGCCTTCTTTCACTATCTCCGCAGCAAATCCGCATTCGGCGGCGTAGAGGCTGAGAGTCTGGAAATCTACGTAGAGCCAGTCGAAGGGACTGCCTTTCACCTGCTTATATTGCATCTGGTAGTCTGTCTCTCCGTAGTAGTCGCCGGCTAAGTCTATGAGGAAACTGCCATCCTCGTCCTCAAACAGGTAGCGCAGGTCGCTCGAATCCATCAGGATGCGTCCGCCCGGACGGAGAATCTGCTTCATGCGGTCGAAGAAAGCAGGCATGTTCTCCAATTTGCCGATGATGCCGGAGCCGTTCATGAGCATCAGCACCGTGTCGAATGTCTCTTGAAAGTGCGGGTCGAACAGGTTGATGTGTCGTGCATCGCGCACGCCCCTTTCCTTCATCACTTCCACCGACAGGGGCGATATGTCTATGGCACACGCATCCTTGCCCATCTCTTGCAAAGCCAGGGTGTGGCATCCGCTTCCTGCACCTACATCCAGAATCTTTCCTTCGGCCATCTGCAAGGCAGTCTGCTCTAACGGCGACATGGTGCGATAGGTGCGGAAAAGCAGGCTGACGGGTATTTCGTCCTCATCGAATTGCGAGGAAAACACGCGCAACTTTCCTGCTTTCCCGTGACGGTGATAGTCGGCAATGGCGGCTCCCATCGGGTCTTTATCGGCCGATAACAGTTGGGTATTCATCATAGGCGGTTATTTACAGGCGAGTTCGAAGATTTCCTTGCTATATTCCTTGTTCAGCTTCACGTAGTTGCCCACCAGCTCGCCTTTGTGCTCATGCAGCTTCTTCACCAGCAGGTCGATGTCGGGATGCTCGATGCCCAGTTCGCCGAAGGTCACGGGCAGTCCGATGTAGCGGAAGAAGTGTTTCAGACGCGATACGCCTGTCAGGGCCATTTCTTCCAAGTCGTCACTTTCGGGCACGGCGAATACGCGATGGGCAAACTGTGCTATCTTCTTCGGGTTGTGTGTGGCCATGAATGTCATCCAGGCAGGTACAATCACTGCCAGTCCGGCACCGTGGGTTACGCCGTACAGGGCACTCACCTCGTGCTCCAGGAAGTGCGAAGCCCAGTCTTCTTCGCATCCCACTCCGCACGTGCCGTTGTGGGCTATCGTGCCACACCACATGATGTTGGCGCGTGTGTCATAGTCTTCGGGGTTCTGCTTCACCTTGTAGGCTTCCTTGATGATGGCCGTCAGCGTGCCTTCACACAGCCGGTCGCTTATTTCCACTCCTTGCGTGTTGGTGAAATAGCGTTCCATGATGTGCACCATCATGTCGGCAATGCCGCAGGCGGTCTGATAAGGAGGCAGGGTGTAAGTCAGTTCGGGATTCATCACGGCGAATACGGGGCGCAACACTTCGGGAGCACGCAGACTCAGCTTTTGCAGTCCGTCCACTTTGGTGATGACCGTATTGCCCGACCCTTCGCTTCCGGCCGCGGGGATGGTGAGCACTACGCCTACCTTCAGTGCCTTTTGCACCTTTGCCTTACCCGCATAGAAGTCCCAGAAATCTCCGTCATAGACCACTCCGGCTGCAATGGCTTTGGCCGTATCTATGACCGAGCCGCCTCCCACGGCAAGCATGAAGTCCACTCTCTCGCGGCGTGCCAGGTCGATGCCCTCATATACTTTGGGGTCAGTGGGATTGGGCTGTATACCTCCCAGTTCTATATATTCCACTCCTTCGGCTTGCAAGGCAGCTTCCACGCGCTGCAACAGTCCGCTGCGCACCACGGAGCCTCCCCCATAGACTATCATCACCTTGTAGGCATCGTACTTGCGGATCAGTTCGCCGGTCCGGCTTTCTGTGTTCTTGCCGAATACAAATTCGGTAGGGCTGTAAAATACAAAATTGTTCATCTGTTTATTCTTTAATCGTTGTTTGCTCT